>RFQS01000242.1 GCA_009924885.1 Pseudomonadota bacterium
AATGATTTTCAGCTTGCTGCAAAACTAACATCTTCAAAGCAGATTCTACGGGATATGCTTTTTTCCCTGAATTGCTTGAATAAATCGATTTAATTCCCTCTGCTAATGACTCAAAATCTACTAGTTTTAATAGTTTCCTATATGCATGATCTTTTGGAACTAAATCCTCTAAAAGCTCTGAGTGAAAATCATATCTTCATTGATTTTATCACCAAAACCAAGTCCAGCAAAGATTCTTAGTGTAAATATCTATCGGTATTTACTTGTTGGGGCTGGCAACAGTCCCATTCTAGGAGTACTTGACCAAGGGGTGTCATAAGAGCTGAAGAAAATAAAATTATCATCGAATCCACATAATTTAAACCATGGTCTGGATTGGCACCTGAAAACTAAACCAATAAATCTAATTTATTCCCACTAGAAAACAGCATAGCGATTAGCTTCCCAGAGTTAGCTACTAAGCGATGTCCTTTCTTAAGAAGGTTTTCTATCCTCATAAAAGTAGGGTCTTCTTTAAATTCACTTTTAAAATCTTCATAATATCTAAGTAAGCTTGCACTAACCACATTGCGCGATCTTTTCATATTTCGCTGTGCGTTAGTTTTAATATTGCGGAATTTTTTAGCGAAACCTTCAGTTTGACTGATGTTTGAAGCTATTTGGCTAAATACTTTGCGGATGGCATTCTGGCTTCTTGCTGTAATCGAGGCGTTAGCTCCTTCCTCGCCAGCGTCTATGAGGTTAGCTTCACCAGCTATTTTTCCACCTAGGGATTTTATTAATCCTACGCCTTGTTGAAATCTAGACTCTAATGAAAATACCATCGTATAACTACAAGGCTTAGTGATAATCATTTTTGACAATAAATATTTTTTTTAATATTTATTATTAAAAAAATAATGAAAACGCAGAAAACACAATTGAGCACGGCTCTCTAGAAACAAAAAGACCCCGAGAAATCGAGGTCTTTTTGCATCAGGAAAATCTTTTAAATAAAATTTTTCTAAGTCGTGGCTATAGTGTCAGTTTCGCCTTCTTCTAAGGTTTTAACTATCCGTCCACCGTTATTACTGACAGGATCTTGGCTTAAAGATGCCACTAATGCACCCGCTTTGTCTTTAATTGCTCCAGCCATATCGCCTTCTAGCCCTGGGCTAACTTGTCTACCTACTGCCATCGCCGTGTCAAGCTTTGCTGCTCCGATTCCATCTACCATTTTATTATCTCCTTTAGAATGTTTAGAAAGCTTTTAAAGACCTAATAAAATGTTTGATTTTACAATAATGCATATTGTGTGTTGCACTATTTAATTTACACTACAGTCTAGTAATGCAGTAATATCATGTGAATATTAAAGACTGGTTAAGCGGAAAAATATTTTTTAAAAAGATATACGCAAAATTCCAGAGTTTTTTTAAATAGCATAGAAATTTTATTAATGTGTATATCAAATTACCTAGGCGTCAGCCGTTATAGTATCATTCTGATATTTAATCAGATTTTCTACAACCTTGTTATTCGTTTCATTACCGAAAGCGAGGTGCCACCAAGGCTTAGGGTCAGATTTCCACAGATGTGGACTTCTCTTAGGCTTAAAGGACTCTCTTAAAAAGAGTGGGGACTGTTCTGCCATCGGTGGTGGAGCCATCTTAACTTGTTTAGGCTTAGCTGTAACCCAGTTACTAAAAGGGTTAATTTTGGCGAAGGCTTCATCAGCCATTTCTGCAAGATTCTTTATAATCGAATCGACGAAACCAAAAAAACGCTCTACTGTACTTTCTTCGAACTCATCTACGAAGCTGGAAGCAGTTGCAGTTTTTACTTTTTTCCCAGAGTTTAAGTCAGATTGTTTTCGTCTGCGACGATCATTATCAAAATAATTATTAGACTCCTTTTCTAGAAGTGTAGGATTCCAGCCTGTAAATTCATCAAGATTAGAATAATCCTGTTTTAAATCATCTAAATCTTGACTGGATTTATAAGCTCCAGATTTAGATGAAGCGACTTGGCTTGCAGCATAAGTCTCAGATAAATCATCAGTCTCTAATTCATCTATCGAAAAATCTGAATTAAAGCTAGAGCCATTTTTATTTATCTGCTTTTGCAAATTAACAAAGGCAGCATCATCAAAATAAGGGTTTCCTGTTTTATAAGTAGGAGTTGACATTATTTAGCTATTTGAGGTCTCTTAATGAAACCTTAACCTTGCTAAAAATTTTATCAATGTCAATATATATTTGTCAACTATTTATTAAACATTTCTTTATATATTTGGTGTTATTTAGATTTACTTGCTAATAGCCTATCTAAGCCTGAAAGGCTAGTGAGTTGAAAGCTCGTAAATTCTTCAAAAGTTTTAAAAGGCCCGCTGATTTCAGCGATTTCTATATCCAGTGATGGGCCAACTACATTGAAGCTTCCTTTACCTTCAGAAAAATCTTCATCATCAAGATATTGCTGAGTGAGAGACTTTGCTTGAACAAACTTAGCATGGCTCACCTGTGGCATTTCTCTTTGTGATTCAAGTTCCTGAATTGTAGATTCAAGCAGCTCAATATTGGCTACATCGCCATCTGCTACTGCACTGCGGTAATCATTTCTGAGTCCAGCTATTAATTTATTGACATCGCTTGTCGGCGCGGAATTTTGGACACCACTCTTCAATCCCACTCTATTTGTATTGTTATATTCCACCATGTTAATTTTTATCCACCAAATGGTTAAGCTAACGTTAAAAAATCATTTTTTTTGCTTAGTTTATTAAATTATTTACGAATGACCGCAGTGTACCACTGGTACATGAGGATGATGAGGACGACGAAAACGAAGAAA
>RFQS01000243.1 GCA_009924885.1 Pseudomonadota bacterium
TAGTACACTGCGGTCATTCGTCCTCCTCAGCCTTGAAACTGCACGTTGTGCAGCAGTCTCTTTTAGTTTTTTTACCGGTGGATTCTCACTGACACCCTACATAAACGAGAAGACCACTTAAATTCTTAAGTGGTCTTTTATTTTATTGTAATGGCGGACAGAGAGGGATTCGAACCCTCGGTAGCTTGCGCTACGACGGTTTTCAAGACCGCTCCGATCGACCACTCTGGCACCTGTCCATTCAACATTTTACACTAAGCCCCTAAATGAAAATTAAATTTTTTCATAAAGTTTTCAGCACTGTTGCGGAACCTATAATTTCTGCATTTTTCTCCTCTTTGGGGAAAAATGACCCCTTAAAATTTCTAGGCTGATTTTGCAGAATCTTGTTTATGCTTGATAATAAAAAACCTGAAGAAAAGCTAATCAGCCTAGCTTTACTATTCTGCACTCTGCTAATCTTCATTCTTTATCTATTAAATTACTCTGAGCTTAGTGCAAAATCCAATCCAGGACTAAATGAGACTGCTCATAAACCTAAGTCCTTAAATTTACTCTCTAATCCAAGCACTAGGCAAACAAAAATCAATTCAGCCCAAGCTAGCGATTCTCCCCAAAAGATGATTACCAGTAAGCCTAAGTCTATGCTTGAAGATTCAAGACAGTTAAATATTAAACCTAGTATACTCTGGCAGCCTCCAAATGCCCGTTATGTACTTTATGAAATGAATAAATCTTTAAGTCAAGAGCGTGAAGAAAAGATTCTAGAACATTTAACACAGATAGAGCTTAGGCGAAATCCTCGCTTGAAAAGAGCCTTTAAGGTTTATAACGCCGCATCTTTAAAACAGTTTTTTTATTTGATCGGTGGTTTTTTTAATAATAATGCTCAAATCAGTAATAGCAGAGGGGCTTATGAATATATTTCTAAAATTAGCCAAGAGCAGCTTAAATTAGTAAAAGAATATCTCAGCTTTTTTTCTAGTGATTTGAATTTTAAAAATATAGAAGCAGCTCATGAAAAGGAAGTTATAGAGATTATTTCTAGGAAATATGGTTTTCAAGCTCTGAACTATATTAATCATCTTTATTCACGCTTTCCTTATTATTATGAAACTAAAAATAAACGCAGTTTATCAAGTATGGATGAGGATCTTGAGGGGGATGAAAGTCTAGATAATGAAGTAGTGTACCAGTCTATACTTAAAAATCACTCTCCTGAATTATGTCTTAACTATGGCAGAATATTATTAATTTCCTTAGACTCGCTTAAAATTGGCACATTTCTCGTCAGTGACGAATCTTTAGTTAAAGTCTATAAATTAAATACAAGTGTTCTTGCTGTGCAGGCACTTAGTAACAAAGGGACTGCTGAATTAATAATTAATACTAAGCAGGGTTTATTACGCTTTGATCTTAGTATAGGAAAAACTCACAGTGCTGATTTCAGCTTAGTGGAAAGAAACAAATCATACCAACCTGAGATTAACAACAACGCAGAAACCAGAATTATGTCTCGGTCTCAATCCTATCAAGTAAAAACTTTAGCTAGTCGTGTTGTATCTGAGAACTCTTTACTTACCGTCAAACTTAACTCTAGAATAGCAGGATTAATATTGGCTTCTAACGCTGCTCTTCTAGAATTTAAACACCTAGTTAATAGTCAGGATGAGCAATTTTTAAAAATTTTTCTTTTGAAAATTAAAAATACCGTGGGAATCACTGATATCGTCGTGCCAGCAGAGAAAGTGGTTTATAAAGTTACTTTAGAAGTGAATACGGCTGCTGCCTTAAGGAGTGAGATTAATGAGATTTTTTTGGACTAAATTAAATATTAATAAGAGTATTAAACTTTTAAACTTTTTGGTGATGCTAATGTTTTTCATTTTTGTAAAAAATTCTGCAGAGGCTGAGATCCGTAGTGAGTATATGACTTCAAGACAGAGCGAAATGAACGCCCGTAATATATCGCGGATAGATAACAGCGATTATAAGTTAACTTATTATGAAAAGCGACTGTATCCTAAACAGAATTTCAGCGGTGATACGGTATTAATGCGCATTGAGCGTTTGGAGATAGCATTATTTGGAGTAATCTCAGATGAAGAACCACTTGGTGAGAGACTTTTAAAGATTGAATCAGAGATGGCGCTTCTAGAGTTAAATTCACCAGAAATAAAGACTAAATTAGAAAATAAACAGTACGAGGAAAGAAGGTTAACTGAATTAAGGCAGGAAAGGGAAATGATGCGTGAAGCTAATTTAAGGCGAGAAAATAGAAGAAGAAATTACAGTATGATTAGTCCTCTTGTTCAAGGTGCTTCTCAGAGATTATTAAGGATGATGTAGCAAGGTGAAACGATTAATAAACTTAGAAAGCATAAAATTATCTACTCCAGTTTTAATTCTAGCTATCACACTAAACTTCTCTTCTGCATTAGGTTATAGCAGTGGTAATACTACGATTATTGAGGTAGGGAGGAAATCGTCATATTCACTATTAGATAGAAAATTTATTTTTGATCAAGCTGAAAATAAAGTTAATTCTGAGAATTTTAAAAAATCTCAAGAGCTAAAGCCACAGAATTTAGCTTTATTTTCGCAGCTCAATTTGAAACCCATTAAGCAAGAGGAAACTAAAATAGTACCCCAAAAAAAAGTTATTACTCAAGCCAAGCAACAGTCCTTAAAAAACTCAGAAATTACAGGCGATATATCTAGGTGGAATAAATTTAAAGAATCTAATATGAGAGATGTTTCTATCGAAGAGGCTTTAAACGTAAATGCTCGCATACTTAAGACTGTTAAT
>RFQS01000244.1 GCA_009924885.1 Pseudomonadota bacterium
TTTTCTGATTTTGCGGCTAATTTAGGTATAGATTACTTTATTTCTGCCTGTAATACTAGCTCTAATCTTTTCGAGGACTTGGATTTCTCTGCATATAAATTTAAGACCTTAAATCTTTTCACTGCTTTAAATTCTTTTCTTGAAAAAGAGAAAGAGACTTTAGCTCTAGCTAATTTATATTATTTAGCTACTAAAGCTAATATCGCTTCAGGGAAATATAAAAATTTAGTATTGAAAGTGAATCCTCTAGCTTGTCCTAAACTAGTACCCTTAATTGAAAAATTTAATTTTGATGAAGCTCTGTCAGTCTTGGAAACAGAATATCTAGGAAATGTAGAGGATGACGAGAACGCAGAAGTTGGAGTTCAACAACGAGGTGGGACTGTTGTTGGGCGTGCAAATTCAAGGCTGACGAGGACGAGTGACCGCAGTGTACTGCTAGTACATGAGGATCATGAGGACGAGGAAAACGCAGAAGTTGGAGTTCAACAACAGTCCCGAGATATTTTAATACTAGGCTGCACACACTACGCTCTACTAAAGCATCTCTTAGGTAAATATTCGACAATAGATCCAGCAGAGCTGATTCTGAAAGAGTTTTCTAAGAGTTTTACAGCGGGTACAATATCTTCAATAAATTTAAATACTTATTCTACAGGTGAAAATTCTTCTTTAATTGTGTCGACAAAAGAATTAACAGTGTCTAATGAGACATAGCGTTTGATTCTTTTGAAATCTATAGTCTCGTAACTAAATTCTTTTTTGTGAGTTAATAAATCTAATGATTCCATAATATCTAGATTTAAACTTGCTTGATTACGATTTATATTTAATGGGTTAATATCGATTTTTACAGTAACTGGCCCTATTCTTGGGGTGGTGGCTAATTTAATTGCTGCTTTCTTTTGATTAGGATTTTTGCTATCCTCAGTCGCATCTTTTTTACTTAATATTCTTTCTTTAATACTTACCTTTAAAGCTTCATCTATAAAAATACTGTTACTTTCAGTCAAGCTTATAACACCGAGACTGGCTGAGGCACTATAAACCTGAGTGAATATAATGGTAAATAACAAGAAGCGTTTATAAGCTGAAAATTTATGACAAATCATGAGGAAAAAAGTCATCATTGACTCTCCTTTATATAAAGCAAGAATACTTTAAATCCTTACTTATATACTAGTTATTCCACATAATACGCTTGCAATACCATTCTGGAAAATTCTTTATAATCCCAAGCAGTCCGAAATTAGGACTGCGTAAGGGATATAAAAAAGTTTTTTTCCAGATTAAAATGGTATTTTGGTATAACAATAGATTTATATTAAGGTAATAAATCTAATGTTTTCGAGCCTAATGCGTTTGTTTGCACTCCAAATAATTCTTGATTACTTGAATCATTCCCGAGAGATTCCCCTAAATGCTTAACATATATACTTACCTTATCTTTATTAACTTCTCTTATAGATTCATTCTGGTTAATCTCTGTATCTCTTGTTTGATACTCTGTGAATTTTTCTAAGTTTTCTTCACGTACTGAGCTTTTTTCTTCTGCTTTAACCTCAAGATTATCTACTTTAAGTCTCTTTACGACTACGCTTTCTTTTACCATAGATAAAGTATCTAGATCTTCTTTCAGAATACTAGTGAACTTTTCTAAATTTTTTTCTTTAGTGGATAAATCAAACTCATAAATACTAGACCTGCCACCTTGAGTGACAGATGAGACTAGTAACTTATCACCATCTAGGGCTATCTTGCCATCAAGCTTCGCTCCAAAATCTTCTAGCCTGATACTGTAAGCCTGCTGATCTTTTCTTAAATCAAAGACATGAACTTTACTGTCTATTAGATTTGTTTCATCATCGCTTTGCGATGCTACTGCAAGATATTTATTATTAACAGCAAGATTGCTGCCGAAATATCCAAGCCCTTGAATATCATCTTCGCTTTCTATAACCTTCTCAAATGCACCATTTTCACTATTAAATACGTGTATCCTTCCAGAATTACTCACGCCAGTATTGGTATTTTTTTGGATGCTTTCTGTGATAAATAGTATGCCATGATCACCTTGTTGGATGTTAGAACCAAATGTCCCAGATGGATCTGCGCTTGTGCTTTTAAATTCTCCAGAAAGTTTTCCAGATTTAATATCGAACTTAAATAAAGCACCGACGATTTGACCATCTTCTTTTTCGCTAGCAGCAGCCACTGCATAAAGTTCATTACCGATTACTTTACTTTCTGAAATTTTGTTATTAAGTCCAGGAGCGGTAAATTTATTTTGAAATTCACCATCTCGACTAAAGATATATTCAGAACCATCACTGTTTACTGAAACATAGTTCCCTTGTAGTTCAGCACCTTTAAAAGTTTTAGAATCTCTGAATTCTGGATGTGAAAAACTGCTTTCTATTTCCCCAGAGTCTGTATTAAAGAGGTATGCGGCATTAAATTTTTTAGGTGTTTTTTGATTTGTTTTTAAACCATTTATTCCGAGTAAAATATGATTCCCGTCAGCATCTAAAGTCTTAGAACCAAGCTCTAGGAAAGGGTCTTGTAAACCGCTTATGTTAATTTCTTTTTCGAGTACAGAAGTTTCTTTATTTAGAAGAGCTATGCTTTGATCTTTTTCATCCTCTTCATCCTCTTTTGATTTACTTAAAGTGATTATATGCTTTTGATTCATTGCAAAATTTCTAGTAACTAAATCATTTAAATTGCTTATATGATCGAAAATACCTGTTAAATCTGGCTT
>RFQS01000245.1 GCA_009924885.1 Pseudomonadota bacterium
GAGAATATATCTACGATCCAATCTCTAACTCCTTAATACCTAAACCTAGCTAATACTCCACTACCTTCCTTTAGATTTTCTTTAGGAATTTTTGCTGATTTCCATCTTTATATGCGTATTATATTACTTACAACTGGGACAAATTTTATAACAAATAAGCAACAAGCTACAGCAATCAGAAATGAGCAAGCAAATCTAGGAAAACTCGCAACCTCAGTAGTTTTTAGCTTCTTAACAAGTCTCATCACATCATGTTCTCTTCAATCACCAAATCCATCAACCATAGCAGCAGATCCAAACTGCCAAGGAAACCAAAGCAAACTAACCTTAATTCAAAAAAATAATTGCGAAAAAGATCAAGAATTTAATAAGCTACCCTTACTTTTTAGAAGTTACTTGGGTCAAAACGATGGATTAAACAAAGATGACTTAATCACTCTTTATCAGTATAAGAATCCAAGAGTTATTAATGTAGGGGATAATGACTTAGGAAAATTAAGTGATGGAAATTTTCTAGAATTAGCTAAAAAAATAAAAGCTTCTATCAAGAGTACTGGAGGAGATATTGCTGAAATCCTATTATTCACACCAGAAGAAGATTTTCAAAGATTAACAGATACACAAACTCCAATAGCAGGGAGAGTTACAACCTTTATACAAAATTATATTAAAAATTTCCCCACATCAATGAATGGCGAAGACATTGTCTCAGCTTATTCTTTACAGCGAAAATTTAATCTAGATCAAAAAGCATTTCTCCAACATTTACCAGATTTACTAAAATCTGCACCACAAAATTGGAATTTTACCAATATCAAAGATGCTCTAAACTTGATTGCTGAAGCAGACTCTAGTAAATTTCAAACAATAAAATCGCTTAATTTTAAAGAACTATCTACAGACATTAATAACTTCTCCAAAGAATTTACAGATAAGCGTTTCACACAAGATCCTAGTGCAATATTTACGGCAATGAAAATAATGGACTCAAGTATCTATGGTAAAGGATTAGACAACTTAAATAAGGTGGCAGAAACCATCAATGCCTTTTGCACACAAGTAAACCCGCAATACTCTGTTCTTGATATTAAAAATATTTTTGAAAATCTACCGAGTTACCTTAAGATCAAAAATATAGAAATTAACACTGCAAAAAAATCAGGTCAAGAATTTAACAAGCTCTTGGAGTCTTTAAATCATTTAGGTTTTAAGAATGATAATCTCAATAGTTTACTCAAAGAATCAGATCACTTAATATTTCCTAAGAATGACGGCTATTCAACATTATCACTAGCAGACTACTCTGAGAGACTAGAAAAATTAATAAAGGGCTTCGACAAAAAAACCTACACAGCAGAACAAATCACGAAAGTAATTGCAGACTTCAATTATGACTCAATAGAGATTTTAGTTAAAAACCTAAAACTAAGTCCTAATAAAGATCCCCTAGAAACAATTCATCTATTAAGTAAAATATTAAGTCCTTATTTTGAAAACAATGGCTCAGGAGTTTCTCTTACCGAACACGAAGAATTAAAAAAATTAACACTTAAATTTATCGATAAAAACTTATCCCCACTAGATCAAGAGGTATCTAGTTCAACAATGAATCAAGCATTAATACAGAATCTAAACCTCAAACAAGCCCCTAATGATTTGCTTGATGAAATCACTCGATACAAGGATATAGCCAAATTTTTAGGTCATAATTATAAATCCCTTGAAGAACTGATGGATGGATATACCAAAATAAAAAATAATTTTCTTAATCAATTACCAAGGGAAACTGGTCCAAAAAACGATCAAAAACCAATTAATCTAAAAGAATTTCTTAATTCATATGAAGTCATTTTTAAAAACTCATTAAAAGATTTAACAGCCGAAGAGAAACTAAAGACTTACATCAATTTAATTAATACTCACACGGAACTAACTCCTACTCAAGCTCTTAGACTAGCTCAAATTCAAGAATCATCAGTGTTTAGTGATATACAAGCAAACAATCCTGTTGATAAACAACAAAATACTAGCACTTTTAGAAAAAGCTAACTTTATTACAACAACCAATTGCCTAGGCTCCAATACTTCAAGATGCATTACTGATTTTCCTGATTATGATTTACTTGCCTTAATTAAAGGAGCAGGAGAACTTATAAAATTTCAATTACCTGATGCAAAGAGTTCAAAAATTCTAAAAACCTTGAAAGAAAAAACTGAAGGTCAAACTTACTTTATCTTACCAACCCTATTAAATGCTGCTGGTATAGATACCTCTTCCGATAATTTCAAAAATACTTGGAATGCTTATCATCAAGTTGATTCAAAATATTTTGAAAAGCTCAGTGGTGACATCACCTCTAATGATCAAGATAAAGCAATCACAAAATTAATCATGGCAAATATTTCACCTGAAGAATTCACTAAATATATTGACAGGAATATGTCTAAAGAAACTATTGACTTTGCAACTTTAGTTTCTAATCTTACAAAAAGCCAATTAGAAAAAAAGATTCACAATTTTAGTCAAGAATCTCAAATATTAAACATCACAAGATATGATCAGTTAAAACCTGAACACTACGAACATGCCTTTAAAATCATTACAGGAGAGGAAGATACAAAATCTAAAAAAGGCATAGTCATTATAGGCTTACCAACAACTGACGAAGGAATGGCTTTTTCTTATGTCGTTCCCCCAATCGTAGATCAACTCATAAAGGCAAATTATGCTGTAATCCCTTTCCAAATTCAAAAG
>RFQS01000246.1 GCA_009924885.1 Pseudomonadota bacterium
CTTTTAAAATGGCATAGACATCAACGGTTACAGTCTCTGATTCATTACCATAGACATAAATATCTTTAACCATAGGATTTTCTTTTAGAAAATAATTTATTTCAACTCCATCTTTAACTGCTACAGGTAAGGCTTCAATAGAAGATTTAACGAAATAACCAGTCTTATAAAGAGCTTCAAGGTCAGCTACTATATTCTCTCGAACGAAGTCATTACCAGATCTTGATTTTATTAATTCTAATATTTCAGCTTCTGATATGAGGCGATTACCCTGAATACTTAATTTCACTATTTTAGGAGTCGTAGACTGTTCTAAACTTAAATTCGTAACGCTATCAATCGGCAAAGGTGTTTCCGCAAATTGATCCACATTTTCTAAAATAGGAGTGGCTGAAGCGCTGCCAACAAAGCTCTCTGCTTTAATAGGTAATAAAAACGATAAACCAAAAACCAAGTATAAAAATGGTAGCAGGCGGCAGTAATAGCGAATCGCACTGAAAGATTTATTATTTTTGCGAGCAGTCTGCATGAAAATTTAGTATTACTAAGCTGCGAAAATTTTTACAACTCCCTTAATCATAATCAAGAATTGAAGAAATAGCAGAGGAAAAATTGTATCATTATGGAAAATGTCAGATAACGCAACAAAAAAGAAGATAGACATATTCGACACCACTTTAAGAGATGGCGAACAGTCACCTGGTGCTTCTATGAATCAGGAAGAAAAACTAGAGATAGCGAAGCAGTTAGCTCAACTAAATGTAGATGTTATCGAAGCTGGTTTTCCAGTATCCAGCCAAGGCGATTTCGATTCAGTATATGCTATCGCAGAACAGGTACAGGGACCAACCATCTGTGCTTTAGCTAGAGCCTTAGAAAAAGATATAGAAGCGGCTGCTAAAGCATTAGCCCCAGCCCAAAGAAAAAGAATTCATACTTTTATAGCCACCTCCCCTATCCACATGGAATTCAAGCTGAAAATGAATCCAGAACAGGTTTTAGAAAAAGCTGCTGCCATGATTAAATATGCAAGAAAATTAGTAGACGAAGTCGAATTTTCAGCAGAAGATGCTTGTCGAAGTGAAAAAGATTTTCTATTTAGAATTATAGAAACAGCTATAGATGCTGGTGCCAGCATTATTAATATTCCAGATACGGTCGGGTACACCACTCCAGAAGAATTCGGGGCTTTAATCGCAGACATTAAAAAGAATGTACCGAATATATCTAAAGCAAAAATATCTGTCCACTGCCATAACGACTTAGGACTAGCTGTAGCTAACAGTTTAGCTGCCGTTAAAAATGGTGCTGAACAAGTAGAATGCACTATCAATGGTATCGGCGAAAGAGCTGGAAATGCGAGTTTAGAAGAGATAGTCATGATACTCAAGACTAGAAGCGAGTTTGGCTATTACACTGACGTCGCGACACCACAGATTATCCGCAGTAGTAAGCTCGTAAGCAGCATTACTGGGATTATGGTTCAGCCTAATAAAGCTATAGTAGGTTCTAACGCTTTCGCTCATGAATCTGGCATACACCAAGATGGCATGCTTAAAAATAAAAAGACTTATGAAATTATCGACTTGGGTGATATCGGTCTAAAAAGCACACAGTTACCACTAGGCCCGCGTTCTGGCAAACACGCGATTAAAAGCAGATTAGAACAGTTAGGCTTTAAAACTATAGAGGGTGATGATTTACAGAAAATCTATGAACGATTCATCAGACTGGCTGACAAGAAAAAACGTGTTGATGACAGAGATTTAATTAGCTTAGCGACTGACTTATCTATTACGATGAAGGATTCTCAGAACACCTTTAACTTATTACACGTTCAGGTCACCTGCGGCACTTCAGGCTTACCTACAGCGAGTATCTGCCTGCAAGATCAACGTGATAAAACAAATATACTTAAAGGAGCAGCTCTAGGAACTGGTCCTGTAGATGCAGCTTGTAAATGTATTCGTGAACTTACTAAGGCTAACTGTACGCTTACTGAATTCAGCATTAAAGCCGTTACTGAAGGTATAGACTCACTAGGTGAAGTTACTATCAGGATTATGGATAACGATTCAGGTCAGTTATTTACAGGGCATTCAGCTAAGACTGATATTTTAGTCGCTTCAGCTCATGCTTATGTAGATGCGGTTAATAAATATTTTGCGAAAAAAGGCGATCTAAAGTTTAATCCACAGACTTCTAATGAAGCTGAAGAAGAGAAGGCTGTTATATAATAGCTTTCTCGTAAAGTTCACATTCGCTGAGATTAAGCATAGCTTTCAGATTAAATATAGGTTAAAGAATTTTCAATCAAAAAGTTCAGACTATCTGCATTTCAATTATATGGGGATAGTCTAAATTTAGGGATTTAGGCATTACAGAATCACACAACAATAAAGCAATGAGTGCAGTAAATACTATCGGTGCGAGCAGCACCTTAACCGAAAAAAAACTAGAAGCTAGCATAGCGGCTCAGACCGATGTGTCGCCACAAACTTCAGTTGAAGCTCAGAAAAAGCCTCTTGATGAAAATAAAGACTCTTTTGTCTCAGCAGAAGAATTAAAAAATAAAGTCAGCACCTTTAAAACAGCTGATGCCAATCCCAAGCCGATTAACGCAACCCAGCAAGCAAAAATAGTTCTGATTACCTATGAAGCTGCCCAAAAAACAGCTTAAGTGCTAGCCCTACTTACTTATGCAAGATATGATTGCGGTATGACAAATAAAATCCAATTTCA
>RFQS01000247.1 GCA_009924885.1 Pseudomonadota bacterium
CTATTTAAAGCTAAGATCTCCTTAGACATCTCGACATTACCTTTAGCGAGGCGGGTCATCCCTTTAAAACCAGGTCCTATAATCTTTTCTGCGGCAGGGTAGGATTTTACTAAATCAGCTAAGCCGAAGCTTAAAAGCATAGGTAGATGGCTAACTACAGCTACTAGGCGGTCATGCGTCTCTACATCAAGCTGCACTATCTCAGTAGCTTTAAGAACATTCGTAATAATAAATTCTAATAACCTAGTTCTTTCACTTTTTTCTTCTAGTATCCAAGTCGACCCTTCAAATAAAGTCGGGAAGCTAGCAGCGTATCCTTCATGTTCGGTACCCGCCATTGGGTGACCAGCTATAAAATTATTTAAGCCAAGCAGCTTAGCTTTTTCACTTATCTTCTTCTTAGTACTAGCCACATCTGTAATAAGAGCATTAGCGAAAGGCTTTTTATCATCAGTGCTAGGCTTAGCGATAATCTTAGCAATCTCATCTAAATCCTCAATGATCTTAGATTGCTCTGAACATAGAAAAATGACGTCGCAATCAGCTAGATCATGTATGCCATATTCCCTTTTTTGGCTTTTACTAACGGTTTTCACTTCAGATAAACCAAGCTCAGCCTGTTTTTCAAGCAGGGATTTTTCTATAGAGCCGCCTATGAGACCAAGACCAACAATACCAATTTTTTTACCATTAAGCACAATTGATATTATCTCATATGTTTCAGTTTTTTAAATTCCCCTTGATCTATTTGATACACTGCATAGGTGGAATCTATTGGATCACCGTATTTATCGAAGCTTATTTCTCGCCCTAAGCTTTGAAATTTTATAGAATGCATAGCTTCTGGGATGCTTTTGTAATAACCGTTGTGCTGGGCTTCAATTGCAGTAAACAAGATTGTAGCTGCGTCATAGCCATATATACCATCTGCACTTATTTTTGATTTATATTTCTTTAATAAAACTTCGCGATATTCTAAAAACTCCTTGGATTCAGAGTCGATATTCGCCCCAATGATATAAACGCCATTAGATCTATTATTCGTCAGTTTGATTAAGACATCTGAGTAAGTACCATCAGATCCAATAAAAGTAATGTCCTTATGATTTTGTTCATGCAATTTATTAATTATATTTGCAGCATCTATGTATCCACCAATGAAAATTATAAGCTCGGGATGAGCACCTTTATCTAAAATAGACTGATAAGATTTTTTTGTAGTGATTGATTGATGAAGCAATTTTATTTTAGAGTCTTGATAAATCTCTTTAATACTAGTCTCTACCTGTGCTGATAAATTAGAGCTAAATAAAGTTCCATTGTTAATAAGCATTATTGTAGATATCTTTTTAGTTTTCTTTAAATTTGAAATCAAGTTAATAATAGTTTCTGATTGTTTGTTATCTATTGAAATTGCTCGAAATACTAGGTTATTGGTATTTTTCTGATGTGTAAACCATGGATGGGTAGAACATGGTGATATCTGGACTATATTATGCTTAATATATAATTTTGATGCTTCAATCGTTGTCTGAGAATTAAAATGACCAATAACGCCTGTTACTTTTTCGCTAATAAAATATTTAGCACATTCTAAAGCTTTATCAATCTTAGAATGATCATCACAGACTATTAATTTAAGATTGCGCTGAGGAAAATTACTTGCTGCAAGCTTGATGGAATCCAATACTGATTGGGCTAATTGAGTATCAATACTACTAAAAGGTAGAGGTACACCTATTTTAATTTGCTCCAAATCCTCATTTAAGCTAATTTCAGCTATTGTTAAAGGTATAAGTTTTAGCTGGCTGACGATCTTTTGCGCTTCTTCGGACTGTATATATTTAATAAAATTTTGCAAGCTTGAGTTAATTACGAAATCTTCTGTTTCATTATTGGAGCTTAATTCGTAAAGATAAATATTTCTCTTAAGTCGACTATAACCAAGTTTCACTGTTTGTTCATTATATTCGTTGGAGTTTTTTTGTAAGTCTTGCTCTGGGATAGAAATTTTAGCTTTATTTGTGCTGAGTTGTGGTCTTAGTATTGATTTTGCAATTAATTTTTTTCTACACTTTGTATATGCAGTGTTTTCTAGATTACCTATAAATAGATGTAAATTTTGTTTTTTTATTTCTTGAGTGAGTTCTTCATTAGATAAAAATTTCAACTCGCTATTAACCTTGGATTTTCTCGCGAAATTTTTTGTAAGTTCTTTAACAAGTTTTTCGTCGCTCTTAGTATAAGCTATTTCTAGAGGTTTTAAAGTATCTTGATGATTTGAATTACAAGCACAGAGAATTAAAGCAACAGTAAGGATGGAGAAAAAAGATAAAACGTTTTTCATTATGATTATTCAAATATAAGCCTTATGGCTGATATTATCACAGATTAAATCTTAAAATTTACTAAAATCTTAATCCATGATTAAGTAAATACTCAAAATTTGCTAAAATCTTAAATGGTGATTAAGTAAATACTTATCTTGTGCTCAGATTAGAAGATAAACCAGTTAACAGTACCGACAGGCACTTAGCCGAGCAAACAAGTCCCAAGCCAAGAAAGACTGCTGAACACAGTTCGCTCAAGGAACAGCCTCTTCCCGTCACTAACGAGCTTATACCTGTTCCTTTACCGCCGATAGACAAAGATAAGAATTTAATAGTATTAAGTCAAAGTGAACCAAATTCAGATTCTAAGCTAGATCCTTTAAATTTAACGTCAGAAAATTTA
>RFQS01000248.1 GCA_009924885.1 Pseudomonadota bacterium
AAATTTACTGTAACCTTATCCTTTTCATCTGGCTTTTCTCTTTCTTCAAATTCAGAAGTGCTGCTGCGGGCTTTAAGGCGTATTCTTGGGCTGAATATTTTGGGTTCTTCCATGCTATAGGTTTTCGTATCAGTATGAAAGACCACATATTCACCGAAGGCAGTAGTGTCATTTTGGGTGACTTTTACATTTCCTTCTGCGATTAAAAGTTTTTTTAGCCCATCAAAATTCATTTGATTAGCAGTGACTATTATATTTTTTTCTGGGAAAGTGGCGATAGCCTCTCCGACTGCTTCGTAAAAATCCTGAGTTTCGTTATAACGTAGTTCATCTGCGATTATCTCTACGAATGTTTCATTTTCTGGATGATTTTCAGCTTCGACTCCTAAGCTAAAAAGATTTACTAAAACAAATAGCAAAAAAAATTTTTTAAAAAGATCTTTTAATCGCAAGTTCACTAGCTAGAATAATCATATACTAAAAAAATCCCGCTATACTTATAAAATTCTAGACCTTTCAATCCTATGTTCTTGAAAACCATAAATTTATTAAATTTTAGAAATTACCAGGAACTCTTCTTAAATATTGAGCGCCCTAAGCTTATTATTCTTGGTGATAATTCGCAAGGTAAAACTAATTTATTAGAAGTGGTGCAGATATTCAGTACGGGTAAATCCAAAAGAGCTGCTAAAGATGCTCAGCTCGTCAATTTCAATGCTGAAAATGCTGTTATACACGCTAAGATTCTACGTGAAAATGCTAATGATTTAAATATAGCGATGATGATAAGACGTTCTGGTAGAAGGACTCTGAAAATTAATGAAGTTAATATGAAGCCTAAAGATATTCATCATAAGCTTTATTCTGTATCCTTTATGGTAGATGATTTGAATATAGTCTCTGGCAGCCCGAGCTCTCGTAGGGATTGGCTAGATACTATCTTGGAACAGCTTTATTTACCTTATGGTGAGATATTAACTAAATTTGAAAAAGCTTTAAGTCAGCGTAATAGCTTTATTAAGTCATGTATCGAGAAAGATTTTTTTTATAATAATCTACCATTAGCTTTCCAAGAACAGCTCTCTATATGGGATGAATTATTTATAAATGCGGCAAATGAGCTTACTAAATATAGACATGAATTAGTCACTAAAATTAGCCCTTTGGTAGAAAAATATTACCAAGATATCGCCGGGGAGGCACTTTCATTAAGATTAGAATACTTAGGTAAAGTGCTAAGCCCTGAAGATTTAAAAGCAGATCATAAATTAGATTTCATTAGAGCCTGTACTAGTCATGGACCACAGCGAGATGATATTAATTTTATGCTTAAAGAACAGTTAGCGAGTGATTTTGCAAGTCAAGGAGAAAAGAGAAGTATAGTGCTAGCCCTTAAGCTTACAGAAATAGAGTTATTAAAGGAAGAGCATAGATTGCAGCCTATTCTTCTATTAGATGATGTCCTCGCGGAATTAGATGAAGCAAGGCAAGATCATTTACTAGAAGCTATTTCAGATGATACACAGGTCATAATTACTACGACCCATTTAGGTAAGCATTTGCAAAAATGGAGCGGAAATGCTCAAATTATAAATATTAAAGCTGGAGCCTTAGTCGAATATGCAAAGAGCTAAACAAGAAGACCTTTTACCGATTAAAAAACTTTTTGATAGTGTTGCGCGCAATATTGATAAGCAGAGACATTATTCTATTTTTCAGCTTTGGCAAGAATTAGAAATGCCAGATTCCATTAAGAAGAGAACATTCGCTCATAGAGTGACTAAAGATATGAAATTAATAGTTGGGGTGAAACACTCTGCTCTAGCAAATGAATTACAGTTTCGTAAAACAGAGTTACTGAATCTTTTAAATCAAGCTATTAGTTCCGCTAATAGTGATATGCATGGGCGTAAGGATTTTGCACAAGATTATATAAAAGAAGTTAAAGCTTTGGTTTTTGAGTTGAGATAAATCAATTTTTAATCAAAGTCCCAGATCCCTCATTAGTAAAGGTCTCTAAGAGTAAACTGTGTTCTTTTAAGCCATTAAGAATAATCGCTTCTTTAACTCCATGCTCTATAGCTTTAATGCAACAGTCAGTCTTCGGAATCATGCCGCCTTGAATAATTCCCTTAGACTCTAAGCCCTTAGCTGTTTCTAGATTCATTTCTTTTATTAAAGACAGAGGATCATTTTTATCTGCAAGTATACCCTGTATATCTGTCATAAGAATTAATTTATCCGCCTGAAGACCTATTGCAAGTTCTGCTGCCATAGTATCAGCATTGATATTAAAAGCCTCGCCAGCTTCATTTGGTGCAATAGAGCTGATGACTGGAATTAAGCCTAATTTAAAAACCTCATGAATGAGTGCAAGATTAGTAGCTTTTATCTCACCTACCATGTTACCTTCAGCGATACGCGAATCTCTTTCAGCGACCATGATTCTGCCATCACGCCCAGAAAGTCCTATGGCTCTTGCCCCCGCACAGTTAATAGAACTTACTATACGCCTCTGTATCTTACCGTGTAAAACCATTTCAACTATTTCCATAGTCTCTGCATCAGTGTATCTGAGCCCATTCTCAAATTTAATTTCTTTACCGATTTTAGTAAGCATCTGATTGATTTCAGGGCCACCACCATGAGTTAGAACGACTTTTATCCCGACACTATTTAAAAGTACTAAATCCTTGATGGTACTCTTTTCTATATCA
>RFQS01000249.1 GCA_009924885.1 Pseudomonadota bacterium
ATAGAATGCAGCGCATTTTAAGGATGCGTCCTTCATTACTATCTTTCAAACTTTCAAAGGTATTAACAATGTTGTCATTGTTAAGTCCAGTTAAGTTAATAGAACCTTGAGTGTTCTGACAAAGTTCTTTCCAGTAGTTAGTATTTTGCCTTAATGCAATTAATTCTTTGCATTGATTAACGCAATGGTTATACTCTTCTTCTAAGTTTTCTTTATTAGCTAAGAAGAACTGTTGTTGTTGTTGGATATTTTCGATATAGGCTTCTGCATTTTCAGCAGTCACTCCTTGAGGAGTAAATGAAGAAAAGTCTCCTGTTTGCATACATCCTTCTACTCTGTCAATGATCTCAACAAAGTTTTGAGATAGATTAGATAAAGCAACTATCTCATCTATCCTTGAAGAATAGATTTGTAATAATTTAAGAGTTTCCTCCGCAAACTCCCCATGGATTAGTTTAGCTAACCCGTTTAGGGAAGCCTCTGGGTGAATACCCCAGTGACCTGATGAATCACTGGTGTAGGCAGGAGGTTGTAAGTAACTTCCTTTTTTATACAAGTAGCAGCCTACCAGCACTAAACCCTTAAGAAAAGGTCCTTGTTGACTTACCATTACTGACCCAGCAGTAAAGGTTAAGTAGGTACTTTCTCTAGTACCATTGGCAGTATATCCTTTACCTTCTTGCATCTGCCAGTGTTTGGCAGGATATAACTGAATTGCTAGGATATGTTCACCCTCTCCGCAATTAGCTTCAAATTCTTGTTGATTTTGAGGTGCTGAACCTCCAGGACTAAAATATACACCATTAGAGGTGTTGAATACAGGTTTAGAAAAGTTAAAGTTAGACATGATTTTCCTTCTGATATATGCGTTTACTATCTCTGTGTACGGTTCTATTGTTGAGTACAGAGACTACAGAAGAATTTAAAAAGGGGAATTTTACTCCCCTCACTGAAGATTTAGCCAACTACATATTCCTTTTAATTACCTTATAAGCTTTCTCCACCTTTAGGATTACGTAGATATACTGATTAATCTCTTAATATTAACTTAATCATCAAGTTATTTTAAGTCTTGTTAACTTATGTAACTTAACCATGTTTTAATATTAACTTAAATTAGTTAATCTACTAATGAAATCTACCTTTTTGAGAAAGGTATATTCATAATAAAGTTCACTTTGAAGAAACCAAGATGAGAAAGTATATACATCTTCCCATTCTTTATTCCACACCAGTGACTTTCCATATGCGGCTAGCTCTTTTGAGCGACCCCAGTCGATGAGCCTTATGGCTTCTTCTGTTATGATTACATTATCAAATCGACCATATGGATTTTTGATATCTATATGATAGATATCATTTGCGTGCAGCTCTTTTAGCTGCACTTCAAACATAGCTAACATTTGTTTTCTCTTTTCAAGAGTAAACAAATCTTTGTTTACTCTAGTAAGTTTTTCCATGAAGATTACTGTGCAATCTTCATATTTCTTAATATCCAAGAATTTGACAGCTAATGAGTTTATCTCATTAGCTTTCTTCATATATTTTGCCTCTGGTTCAGGCTTGTAGCCCGGTTTGCCGTTATAAAAAATTTTTGCAACTATTCCATTGTGGTAGTAACATTCGTTATTACTACCTGATTTTAGGTAGACGTATTTGTTATCACTATTAAACTTCATGGATTCCTTCCTATTCTAGGGGGCTGTACTATTAGTGCCCTGAACTAAAAAAGTAGGGAGATTGTTAGTCTCCCTAAAGTTTAGTTAAAACTGAATAAAGTCTTCTTTAATTCTAACCAGTGCCAGAACTTTCAACATGTGAAACTGACTAGGAGTAAATTTCACTGCTATAAGAGGTATCTTTTTACCTCTTAATTTTTTTACTTGAGGCAGTATCTCAAGTAATTCTTTTTTGATAGGTATCCCTAAAAAGTTAGATAACCCTTTTAATAAAAGAAACGGATGACATTTTTCACTTACCCAGAACACTCCAGGGGGTGCTATTTTCCTGCCATTAAGAAAACAGGTCTTACAGAGATGTTCTTTTGCCTTATATTCACTAGTTTTGACTTGAAAAGCCAAACTAATATCAGTGAATCTGGCTACTATATCGGCTTTGGTTTCTACATCTAAAGCAGAACCGGGTAACGCAATCAAATTCTCTAAATTACCTTCAAGAAAAGGTAACAAACTTAGAATTTTATCCTCAGTTTTTTGCCCTCCCTTACAGGAAATGGTTTCCTGTTGTATTTTGTAGTATTCCTCTTTGAGAGGGTCTACTACTATTTTGGAAGCGAGTTTTTTAGCCTGCTTCCAATTAATAATCATTGCTGTTTCCATAAAACCAAAAGATGTTGTTAAGGTCATGATTATTCTCCCTGTTAATTGTCTGGCTGGTGCAATATGTTGATGCCAGTTTGTTTACAATTAAAAAGGGAGAAACAAGTAAAGGGCTCTAATAAGCCCTCTAAAAAAGTTATATAGGTTTAGCTGTCTTCTCTGACAGCCAATATCTATCTCACCTTCCTGATAGATATGGTACTCTTTACTCCAGAAGATACATTCCTGCTCCTCTGGGTAGAGTGAGTAGTCTTCTATACTTTGTAAATCTTGGATAACTGTTAAAGTTGCAGACATGTGATTTCTCCTGAATTGGATAATGGCTGTATTGCCAGTATCAGGAGAAAAAAAAGAGGGAGAA
>RFQS01000250.1 GCA_009924885.1 Pseudomonadota bacterium
GAGTCGGTGGCTGAGACTGAGGCGATGGCTCGCAGTGTGAGCGAAGAAGATATGGCGGGCTTATATTTAGTACCAGCTTTTACTGGTTTAGGCGCACCTTACTGGGATATGAAGGCTCGTGC
This sequence comes from Pseudomonadota bacterium, assembly GCA_009924885.1. Lineage (GTDB taxonomy): Bacteria > Cyanobacteriota > Vampirovibrionia > LMEP-6097 > LMEP-6097 > LMEP-6097. The sequence goes on from RFQS01000250.1 coordinate 123, forward strand.
CGCCGTGCTTGGGATGAGCTTGGATACTGGAAAGACTCATTTAGTAAGGGCTATGCTAGAGGCAGTCGCTTATCAAGTTAAGGATTTAATTTCATCCCTAAATTTAAAAGAGACTATTCTAAATGTAGATGGGGGGCTTGCCGTAAATAATTTTCTTATGGAGTTTATGGCTGGAATTCTTGGGGTAAAAGTGAATCGTAATGAGAATTTAGAACTTACAGCTTTGGGTATAGTGATGATGGTAGCTAATGCTCTTGGGGATTATGATTTAGATGAATTGTCGCTTATTCATAAATCTAAGTCACAAGCTTTTACTGAGGCGTATTCGCATGAAAAGATAGCGAGGCTTTATGCTGGATGGCAGCGAGCGGTAGCGAGCGTGAGAAATTTTAGTGGTGGATTATGAAACGTGCTGATATATTAGAAAATTTAAAAACAAAAAAATATGATTTACTGGTCATAGGTGGTGGCATTACTGGTGCTGGCATAGCTTTAGATGCAGTTCTCAGAGGGCTGAGCGTGGCTTTAGTCGAGAAGGGAGATTTTGCGAGTGGTACTAGTTCTAAATCGACTAAATTAATTCATGGTGGACTTAGGTATCTGAAACAGATGGATTTCGCTTTAGTGCAAGAAGTAGGCACAGAGAGGGCTGTAGTGCATAATATAGCTCCTAATTTAGTTAAGCCCGAGAAGATGTTATTACCACTTTATCAAGGTGGTACTTATTCTAAATTTTTAACTTCTTTTGGTTTAGCTCTCTATGATTTTTTAGCGGCGGTTAAAAAAACTGAAAGGCGTATAATGGTTTCTAGTAAAGAAGCTTTAAAGCTTGAGCCACTGCTAAAAGCAGAAAAGCTTAAGGGTGCAGGTCTATATTATGAATATCGTACTGATGATGCACGTTTAACTATTGAAATTATTAAAACAGCTATAGATAAAGGGGCTGATTGTTTAAATTACTGTGAGGTAATTGATTTCGATTACGATAACGAGGGAAATTTAGCTTTTGTTAAGTGTAGTGATAGGGATGCAGAGGACGACGAAAACGCAGAGATTGGAATTGCAGAAGAACCGCTCCAAGGCACTGTTGTGGGGCGTACAGGTTCGAGGCCGAGGAATCCGAAAGACCGCAGTGTAGGGGTAATTTCTAGCGATGCCGAGGATGCGAGCCATGTAAGTGGCTCATATCCGAGCAAGCAGAAATACAAGCTTGATTTATCAAGCTTACATGAGGATCTTGAGGGTGACGAAAACGAAGAAGATGTAGCCCTACGACAGTGCCTTTTTGTAGAGGCTGATGTGATAGTGAATGCTGCCGGCCCCTGGGTAGATATTTTAAGGTTAAAGCAGCAGAGTGAAGAAAGTTTAAAGAAGCGTCTACATCTCACTAAGGGAGTGCATTTAGTGGTGAAGAGGGATAAGTTTCCGATAACTCAGTCGGTTTATTTCGATGAAACGATTAAGGGGAGAATGATTTTCGCTATTCCGAGAGCTGGTATAACTTATTTCGGTACTACTGATACTAATTATAGTGGCAGTTTAGATGATATTAAAGTGGAAGAGGATGACGTGGATTATCTTTTAGCTGCTGTAAATAAAATGTTTCCTAATGTTCAGCTGAAGAAAGAAGATATTAAGTCTTCATGGGCGGGTTTACGTCCTTTAATTCATCAAGAAGGAAAGAGTCCTAGTGAGCTTTCGCGCAAAGATGAAATATTCGTTTCAGAGGAGGGTTTAATCTCTATAGCTGGAGGTAAACTTACGGGTTATAGAAAAATGGCTGAGAGAGTCGTGGATAAAGTAATGCAGAGCTTAAAGGCTAAAAAGCTTTTAAAGATTTTTAGTAAATCTAGTACTAAAAATTTAAAATTAAATGCCTGTGCTTTTAAAGATGAAGCTCATTTGCTGGAATTTAAAGCCTCACTAGAGAAATTTTTAGCAGTTTATTTTCCTACTACCAAGTCTAATGGGCGTGTAGCCGAACGAATAAGTTCAAGGCTGAGGAGGACGAATGACCGCAGTGTACTGCTGGTACATGAGGATCATGAGGACGACGAAAACGCAGAAATTGGAGTTCCGCTATACACCCCTAATGTGGCTGGTGATTTAGAACTGAGTTCTAGTAAAGCTTATGCTGATCATTTGCTTGATAATTATGGTTTAAATGCTTATAAAATTTTAGATTATTTAAAAAACTTAATTATAGAAAGAAAAGATCTGTCTCGGGAAGCAGCTTTTGTCTTAGCTGAGCTTTTTTATACTATTGATTATGAATATGTAAGAACCGCTCAAGATTTTTGGGAGAGGCGTTCGGGTTATTTATATTTTGATATAGATAAGGTTAGAGAGTATGAAGATTTAGTTGCGGCTGAGATTTTGAGCAGGTTATTGGCTAATTCTTAACCTCTTTTATTACAGATTTAATCAAAAAACTCTCTGATTTTCCTTTATATTTATTGAGCGTAAAGCTCTATAAATTGGCACTGTTGCACAATAAAAGCCACAGAAATGAAGCAAGAAGAAAAAGAGCAAAAAGGCTTCAAGTATTGAGTTCGCAGCTCATTAGATTTAAT
>RFQS01000026.1 GCA_009924885.1 Pseudomonadota bacterium
GAGAGAATATATCTACGATCCAATCTCTAACTCCTTAATACCTAAACCTAGCTAATACTCCACTACCTTCCTTTAGATTTTCTTTAGGAATTTTTGCTGTAAAATTGCAGCCATCTATTATTATTCCTTAAAATAAATCATTTTTAATTTAAAAAGATATTTACAAAAAAATAATCATGCTACACTTACAAGTATAAGAGGGTGGATCCCTGAATTTCTCGAATACTTTACCCAAGTGTATTAGGATCTAGTCTCAAAGGAGATAAACATGGCAAAAGAAAAAAATATCGGAGTTGAATTGAAGGATAAGCAAGCTAAATTGACTGCTTTAGGTGCAGCTCTCGGGCAGATAGAGAAGAGTTTCGGTAAGGGAGCCGTAATGAGATTAGGTGACAAGCCTGCGGTTAATTTAGATGTGATCCCTACAGGTACATTAAGTTTAGATTTAGCTTTGGGTGTTTTTGGGATACCAAAGGGGCGTATTATAGAAATATATGGTCCAGAGTCTTCTGGTAAAACTACTCTTGCGATGAGCATTTGTGCGCAAGCTCAGAAATTGGGTGGTGTTGCGGCTATCGTTGATGCGGAGCATGCTTTAGATCCAGTTTATGCTAAGGCTCTTGGTGTGAATACTGATGATCTACTTGTGGCTCAGCCAGATACTGGTGAGCAGGCTTTAGAAATTACTGAACAATTAGTGAGATCTTCGGCTGTGGATATAGTAGTTATTGACTCTGTCGCAGCATTAGTACCTCGTGCTGAGATCGAAGGTGAAATGGGAGATCAACTTCCTGGACTCCAAGCTAGGCTTATGTCTCAGGCTTTACGTAAGCTTACGGCTATTTCTGCGAAAACTAATACTACTGTGATTTTCATTAACCAGTTACGTCATAAAATTGGTGTAATGTATGGTTCACCTGAAACTACTACTGGTGGAAATTCTTTGAAATTCTATTCCAGTGTGAGGTTGGATATTCGTAGAATTGAAAGCTTGAAGAAGGATGGAGATTTTTATGGAAACAGGGTTAGAGTGAAAGTTGTGAAAAATAAAGTAGCTCCACCATTTAAGCAAGCTGAATTTGACATACTGTTTGGTATCGGTATAGATTCTAACGGATGTATCTTTGATACAGCGGTAGATATGAATATCGTGAATAAGGCTGGTGCTTGGTATAGCTATAAGGATGATAAGCTAGCTCAAGGTAGAGAGAATTCTATAGAATTCTTGAAAGCTAATCCACTACTGTTAAAAGAGATCGGTGATAGAGTCCAGAACGAAATTAGCCTTATGAGTAAAGAGGTTAAGGCTACTAGATCTTTTGATGATGAAGGTGTTGAGGCTGGAATGCCTGTTGAGGATGATGAATTATTAGTTTAATTCTTGATTTGGGCTTACTGTTGATTCAGTAAATAATAGAAAACGATTATGGGGTCTATGCTTCTAGCTTCAAAGTATAGATCCCAATTTTTTGCAAAGTGGGTTTCAAAATGTAAATGTGGAGCTGTTGATAAACCGCTGCTACCTGCTTTACAGAGTGGGGAATTTTTTAAAATGATCTGATCTTTTTTGCAGTCAGGGATTTCATTTAGATGAGCACAGAGAATATATAGTTTTTCCATTCTCTAAGTTTAAGCCTTCTGCAATTAAGTAGTGACCAAGCTCTTTATCAAAATTAGATTTGTAGATTTTTAAATCTAATGGTGCGTATATGGTTTGTTCTCTGAGAGCGTTATAGTCAATGCCATGGTGAAACTTAGTTTCACCAGTTATGGGATGCTTGCTTCGCAAGCCATAAGGAGAGGTTAATTTATGATTAGTATCAAATCCGAATAATAATTTAGCGAGTTGAAACTCTGTTTCTTTTCTTTGTAGCTGCTGCACAGCGATTCGCAGATCATCAACAAAAGCTAAAGCACTTTTATCATCTAGAGCACTAGCTTGATCTAAGAATGGTAAATACCCACAAGCTAAAGGTAAGTCTTTATACAAAAGACTCGCGGGCTCTCTAGCTTCTAACAATACCTTTCTCACTGCCTTAGTCTTAGGTTCAAGTTCAGCAGTGGTTTTCACAAAGCTAGATAAATCAGCAGCAAAACCACAAAGCATTTTAACTATATGTAAAAGCTTTGGTTTAGATTTCATCATAGTTCTATGCTCTTCTTGGATAAAAGTTTCTATAATCTGATTAAAGACAATAGACTTAATACCAGAGATTTCACAGAATTGAATTTCATAATATTTAGGAGCTTTGGCCATGAGTTCAAAATCAGAATCTTTTACTTTAGCTAAAAAAGTTCCATGAGAAAAAACAGCGATTTCTTCCTGAAAAGCTTTATAGAACATTACTAAAACTAGCGGCAGCACAGCTTCTCGCAGACCAAAAGGTGGCTTTTTCAATTCAGCATATAATTCTAAAATCGAGACTTTCCTGTAACTATTCTTCGTTAAATAATCCCTGAGGAAATTCCATAATGGCTGCCATGATCTTTCTAGCTTCTCCACATCTCTCTGAAAAGAATAATTTGAATCAGCATCCCGCTTATATATCTGTGTTTCTAAACACAAAGAAACAAACATACAATATTCAGCAGGAAACCCTTCTATATTCAGGCGTTCCTTACCTTCATTTTCTAAAATTCCTCTAAGTAAGTTCGTTCTAGCAGCAGTAGACGTAGAAGATGTACGGAACCTATTAATTAATTCGTTTTTAATAACTGGTGATTCGCTAAATGTTTCATCACAAATATCAGAAAGCCAATTAGAGAGGGTTCTCTTAGAAATATTTTCTTTAATATTAGACTTAAAAAACCACTCTACCTTAGCCCGAGACCCTGTATCCGTCGGGAAAAAGATTTGATCAGTCAAAAAGCGTATTTGATAATTAATTTCAGCTATACGAGACTCAATCTCTTTCAATGCAACTCTGTCACCTTGAAGTTCCTTCGTATTTTTCTTTATCCAATCTAATGCTAATAAATCAGTAAAGGAATCGACTAACAGTAATGCATGATCAGAAATGGCAACAATAGAAATAGTTTCATGACTAGATAAAGTCTTTGTTTGTTCTTCGAGTTTTTTTAGATCTATATCGGTAGATGAGTTAGCTAATAAAAGTATCTGACCATCAGCATTTTCTAATTTCTGACTAAGCTTTGAAGCTAGCTTGTTAATATCTACGTATTCTACATTGAAGAAGCGCAAAGTACCTTTCTGCAAAAAATGTCTTTTCGCCACTCTAGGTCTTAACTCTAATTGTTCATTCAATGACTTAGCAATGTCTAAACCTGCAAAAATATCCCTTCTTGCCTCAATAATCTTTTCATCAATATCAATGTCACTACCTCCCCAAATAGCATAGGAAGAAGAATGCCTTCTGAAAACCAAGATGGATTTTGCTTGTAAAGTCTCTAAGCTCTCTTCTAATTGCTTACACTGATCTTCAGAGTCACAATTCAAAGCACAGGCGAGCGTTTCTTTATTAATGGGAAACGGAAAACTATCTTTCAACAAGCTAAACATGCCAACTGTCTTAATTAATTTAACTTGAAACTCACAACTAAGCTTGCTTAATGCTTCGTCTATCTCAAGCCATTTTCGACTGTTAGCAGTAGTCATTAAAACACCTGCAAGGTTAGCGAGCAAGTAATCATAAAGATTATGCAAATTAAAAAATGGATATTCTGTCTCCGAGACTGACTTATTAACAAGAAATTCAGAAAAAGCAAAAGGCTCAGAAGAAGTAATAAAAGCAAATAAACTTCTTTCATTTTGAGCAAACTTATTTCTAAATAATGGAACTAAAGCCATTACGGAAAAAGGATGTAACGGGAAACAGTTTTTCAATGTTTTAATAAAAGAATTAGAATTACGAATACTATCATTAGCAAAGACTTTTAAATAATGTTCAAAAGTTTTTGATGTCAGGCTATCAATACTGTCTCTATTTTTTTTTCCTAAATTTGTAACTTGTATGGAAGAAGCTATTAATTTGTAAATTTGCTCACTAGAGTCAACGTAAGTGATATCTTCAAAACGACCCTGTATTTTAGACCATTCATTGCGAGTCTCAATAGCTAATTTGCCTACATAGCGATCAAAAGATTGATGAAGAACTGTCACCAATATAAAAGGTATTTTTTTAGTTCTAGAAGCCATTTCAGCAAGCTTTTGTAAAATAAAAATATCTTTTGCAGAACTCAAACTCGCAGATTCCAGATTTTTACCCAACTCATCTATAACAATTAATAAGCCGCCATCAGGAACACTCTCAAGATCCTTAATAACCTTAGAGCAAAGTTTTAACACCTCATCATTACTTGGCTTGTAAGCCTCTACTTGAATTTTTTCTAATAGATTCTCAATCTGCTTACGTGTTGCAGAAAAGTTAGTAGTAGGAATAAGATCATTTAATCCATTTAATAATGCCTTTAAAATTGAATATTCCAAGCTTTCTCTACTTGCAGAAACCAAAGCTAAGCAATATCCATTAACTTTCGGTAATAACGCTTCAACTTCTTTATAAAGCTTCTTATCTGCCCTCTGTAAAACATTTCGAGCTCGTACAACTTCATCATTGCTCGGATCACCCAATAAGGTCTTTAAAAAAAGAATAAAAGCGGATTTACCAGAACCATAAGGGCCAATAATCGACCATGCCCTAGAGCCAAGCTCTATATCAAGGGCAGATAAAATTCTTTTCAGAGATGATAAGGAAGATTGAGTCGGAATATAATCATCAAAAAAAACATCTTGCTCAATCTGAACCGATTTGTGAAACCTTGTTTTCACTTTATATATTTCATTTAGCAGAGTTGACTTCATGTGATTAATTAAACCTTATGTTTAGCATTGTGAATAATAAGAGCTTAAAAAGCTATTCTTGTCTAGATTTCTTAATTTATAGAGCTGTCTCAGAGACGAAGTTTCATCAAACTTCAAGGCACCTTCTGTAATTTCTTCCAATCGGCTCAATTTATATGCTAACGCATCTTCATCAATTTTAAAAATCAAACCTGGTGAACCCGCCTTATAAACAATATCTTCAAAAGCTAGAACATTACTGTCCGGAAAATAATGTTCATGAAAATCCAGCAAAGCATAAACAAAAATTTCAATCGGAAGATTTAACTTCTCCGACCTTAAAAATCGATAGACCCCCCTAAGTGAACATTCTGAAATTAAATCTAGTTCAACTAATGGACAGTCAAGAGAATCTTCTATAGGAATCTTCCTGGAATGATGAGCATCTACATACGTTCTAATAAAAATATCTATATCCCTAGCAATAGTATTAGGACTTACTTTCATCGAATGATCTTCTGCAAACGTAAGTATCTCACTTATCAGCTGCTCTTTAGTAAACTCAATTGAATTTAATTTATTAAAAGCATAATAAAAAGTAGTAGCCAACTCTATATTAGAAGTTAAACACCAATGCAATAACCACAAAGTTCCTTGATCTTCTAAGTAGGGGTCCCAACCATCATCAGCAAAAATACTCTTGCCTAAGTCAGATAAAATAAAACCTTCTGAGGTGTCTTTAATAATTCTAAAACTCTTTGCCCAATGACTAATTGAGCTAACCATATTTTTACCAACACCAAAAGTAGCAATAGCAGACTCGTCTCGGAAGATCAAAGGATTAGCAGCAACCGCATCACAAGCTTTCTTCAACCAAGAATAACGGCAGACAAAAGTTTCATGCCCCGAGAAGCTCAAATGAGTCTTTTTCTTATTTACAAGCAAAGAAGATTGAGGCATGGTGGTGTCTCTATATTATAAACCAAAAACCCCCCGAAGCTCCTCATTCGACATCTCAGTAATCCAATTCTCCCCAACTGAAACACTCAAATCAGCCAGCTGCTGCTTAGCTTTCAGCAAATCATTAATTTTCTCTTCAAAAGTCCCCATACTAATTAGCCTATGCACCATAACATTTTTCTTCTGCCCTATTCTAAAAGCTCTGTCGGTCGCTTGATTCTCTACAGCAGGGTTCCACCACAGATCATAATGAATAACATGATTCGCCGCAGTTAAATTTAAGCCTGTACCACCAGCTTTCAGAGAAATAATCATAATTTTTTTCGTATAACCATTCTGAAACTCTTCTACCATTGCATCTTTTCGTTTTCTATCTAAAGAACCTTGATAGAAAAGAGCCTCTGAGCCTAGCTCTGACTGAATCATCTTAGATAAAATATCTCCCATTTCAGTATACTGAGTAAAAATTAAAGCCTTCTCTCTACTAATTAATATTTCTCTAAGAATATCTATTAGCTTAATCGCTTTACCTGAAAGGTTAAAATCATAATCCTCTTGCTTAGTATAGTTACTAGGGTGATTACATAACTGTTTTAGAGAAGTTATTAGTTTAAATATTTTACCTTTCCTCTCTATGCCTTCACTAGCTGCTATCTGCTCTAAAGCACTATTCACGACACTTTGGTAAAGAGCGATCTGCTCCTTAGTTAAATAGACGAACTGCTCATTTATAATCTTTTCTGGTAAATCTTGAATAATCGATTTATCTGTTTTTAGCCTTCTTAACAGGAAAGGAGAGGTCACTCTTTTTAATTGAGCGATTTTCTCTTGGTCACGGTATTTTTCTATAGGAATAGAGTATTCATTAGTGAAATCCTTTATAGATCTTAAATAGCGAGGATTAATAAAATCAAAAATACTCCACAGTTCTGAAAGGTTATTCTCGACTGGCGTTCCACTCATAGCTATATAGTTTTTTGCCTTTAAGGCTTTAATAGCCTTGGCTTGCTTAGTTTCATGATTCTTAATATTCTGTGCCTCATCGATGATTAAAAGATTCCACTCTCGCTCAGAGAATTTAGCGATATCCAGCCTTAAAATGCCATAGGAGGTAATCACTAAATCCATTCCCTCGTAATCAAGATTTCTTTTAGAGCCATGATAAACAGCGACTTTTAAATCTGGAGTAAACTTACTAGATTCTTTAAACCAGTTACCTATAAGTGAAGTAGGACAGATCACCAGAGAAGGAGGCTGCTCACAAACTGCACGCTCTGCATTTTCCTGACGAATCTTTAATAATAGCGTAAGCACCTGTAAGGTCTTCCCTAAACCCATATCATCAGCGAGACACGAACCTAATCGATTCTGGTAATTAATATAAAGCCATTCAAAACCCCTCTCTTGATAAGGTCTTAGAGTCGCCTCTAAGTTTTTCGGTAAACTTATCTCAGTTTCAGTCTTATTAATAGATTTAATGAGATTATCAATAACCGCATCAGAAGAGAAATCCAGACCATTAACCTTACCAGCTAAACCATAATGCAAAGCATCTAAAACAGTTTCTATCTGCGGCAGTCCTTCCAAAGCACGTTTGAAAAGTGAGGCTATCTCTTTAGGATTAAACATCACATAATCGTTATTAAACTTTACTAATCCAGACGAGCTTTTAACTAGTTTTTTAAATTCACTTAAACTTATTTTCGAATCCCCTAAAGCGATTTCATAAGAAAAACTTAAGGCTTGCTCGATAAGAAAAGCGTTACTAGACTGAGAAGACGAGGAATTCACTTTAACAGTAAGCTTCGGCTTTAAAATCTTCTGTAACGCTCTAGGCACCAGAATATTTACTCCCAGCACACTTAAAATATTTTTTGCATTAGCCAAGAGTGAACTTACTTGATTAATATTTAAAGTCGGCGCAGCCTTACCTTCAGTAGCTAAGACCTGTTTAATTTCAGGTACATAGTCCTGAATTAAATTTAGCTGTCTATAGACATTAGGACACTGCTCTCGAACTCTCACAGTAAAGCTTTCTAAAGAAACTATTTCATTCGGGAATTTACTCGTGTTAGTTACGTCTACATGCAGTTTAAAACTCGCCTCTAGAGACTGCTCCCAATCTTCAATTTCTGCGTTTTCGTCGTCCTCATGATCCTCATGTAAGCTTGATGAATCAAGCTTGTATTTCTGCTTGCTCGGATATGAGCCACTTACATGGCTCGATTCTCGGCATCGCTAGAAATTACCCGTACACTGCGGTCATTCGTCCTCCTCAGCCTTGAACTTGTACGTTTGCGAACAGTCTCTTCATGCTCCTCTAGGCGAATCAGAGGCTTAATGTCATCACTTTGAATATAAAACCTAGCTAGCCAATTACTAAGGCTTTTAGCCACTGCCTCATCTGCGTAGCTGCTTGGTATAAATTCTGCATTAGTTAAAAAAGCTGTCTTTAAAGGAGTCATCCCTAAGACTTTTAAATTTCGGGTTAATTTCTTTAATAAAACAGTAACTAAAAATGACAGAAGCTCCTTCATTAAGCAGCTTTTCAGAAAATTGCTTGATCCTTCAGCGTCATTATTTGGCTGAGAGTTTTTAATTAAATCCTCAGGGTAAAGAGTTTTCAAAAAGCTTAAACGCTGTGAGAGTGAGGTATTGTTAAATATAGGGATATATCTGATTTGAAAAACCCGCTCATTTTTAAAAAGCAAGTCTGGAGAATATAAGCCTAGCTTAATAATATAAATAGCCGTCTGTATTAATAAAAGCGTAAAAGCTAATCTAGGAGAGACTAAATTTAGATCCTGATTTAAAGAACATTTAAGTAAATCCCTTAAATCGACTGAGAAATCAAATAAACTCTCATAGCTAGTGGCTTTTGCATTAAAGCTAATCTCTAAATCATCGAACTGTTGCCAGTCTCTAATTTTTGCTTTTTTATCCCCATCTGCCTTATTTTTATGGACTGGTTTATAAAGAGTATCTGCTTTTAAAGCTGCTGAATTATATAAATCCCGTAAAAAAATTTTAAAATTCGAAGCAGTATCGAAAGAAGGATTATCAGAGAGAAGGCTTAGCCAGAGACGGCTGTCAAACTCTAGATTATTTAAAGGCTGATTATAATCTCTTTGAGACCGCGGCACCACTCCATTCCCTGCGTTTATACTTAAATCCTCATGGTCACCCGTTTTTCTCAGCTTTAAACTTAAAGGTTCACTCACAGTACCTTCTTTTAGAATACTTTCAATAAGACTCGCTAAAGTCCTCTTCTCCGCCTGAGATTCAGAATCTAAAAAGCTCTCTGGAACCCCTCTTAATTTTAATAGGAGTGAAGGATCTTTATCTAACTCACTTCCGATCATATAGAATAGCTCAGACTGATGCACGCAGGGACTTGTAGGTGCGGGGCAGTTGCATTTAGATTTAATATCCTTCCAAGAAATTGGGAATAAATTTATGCCATTTTCTAGTAATTCAGTATTTAAGATAGTCGGTAACTTACCTAAGGCTAAATCCCCGTGTATTAAAGAGCTTGAGGCTAGAATTTCAGCAAGAACTTTTAAATCCTGTTCTGTAAATGGTTCTAAAGCAAGTTCCGCGATGTAACTAGAGTTACGATTCTCTGCTATCTTAGCTATAATTTTTCCGTTTTGATATTTAAAATCAGTGATCTTAAATGGATTTGAATAATTCTCATCATCGTTAACCCTGTCTTCATTTAGGTTTTCGATAACAGTTAACCACTCACGCCCCCACCAGGACTTAGAGCGAGTCTTGTTATTTTGGCGTTTTTCTAAATAAGCCATTAAGAAATTATACTGCACACAAACCACATGTATATCAAGCTCCTACTAAACTGCTTAACTGAATAACTATTTTATAAAATCTAAGAAATTTTCTTTACTGATTAACTTGTAATCAGCTTTGTATGTCTCTATCCATGATTTAGGTACAGAAGCCTTGGTCTTAGAATATTTAAATTCATAACCATAAAGTAGCATTTCTTTCTCTTCGACATAATCTAATTCAGCACCAGTGTATATTCGCCAGAAATAACTACTCGCATATGCTTTTTTATATGAGTTTAGCTTAAGCCTTTCTGTAATTAGAAAATTTTCAAATAGCTTACCTACATCATCCCTGTCTTTAATTGGCTTAAGATTATCGATTAAAATATTCCTGATACCCAGATCATAAAAATAAATCTTATCCATCTTGGTAACTTCCTTACGAAGATTTTTACTAAAACCAGAGAGACGAAATAAGACAAAAGCCTGCTCTAGAAGAGAAATATAATTATTAACAGTATCCTTAGACATAGAGAGCTGCTGCCCTAGCTCAGTGAGTGAGACTTCCGAACCTATTTGAAAAGCTAAAAGCTTTAATAAATCTTTTAATCTAGCAGTATGCCTTATATCAGTTAAATCGAAGATATCTTTATATAAATAAGCTTCAGCAAGCTCAGTTAAATAATCTTTTCTTTCTAAGTCTGTCTCATACTGGAAAATCTCAGGATATGAACCGAATCTAAGCCTTTCCTCTAAAGTATCAACTAATTCAAAATCCGAATATTTTTTCCCTAACTCTAGAAATGAAATTGGAAACAGCTTATAAGTTATAGTTCTGCCTGTAAGCGGTTCTTTGACTTTATTTGCAAGCTCAAGCGCTGAAGAACCAGTAACTATAATTTTTAAATCTTTAAAATTATCTATCAAAATTTTCAAATTGATACCAATGTTCTCTACTCTCTGAGCTTCATCTATAAAAAGAAATTCATATCCCTTGACCAGAGAAGTAAGTTTTTTTAAATCTTGACTCGCTAAGACTTCTCTATATTTCACTTCATCAGCATTGATTTTTAAAACTTTTAAAGATAGTTTAGCTAAAATCTCGCCTACTAGAGTGCTTTTACCCACCTGCCTTGCGCCATAAAGAATGATAATCTTATTTTTCTTAGACTTAGATTTAGATTTAGAACTAAAATAATCTAAAATATCTTTTTTTATATATCGAGGTATTTTCATTAAAAGCCTATCCCTGAATCTTAAAGCTAACATAAAGAAATATACCATGTATTAGCGGAATTAACGCTAATTAGGGTAATATATTAGCGGAATTAACGCAAATTCCACTAAATAGCAAAAAGCTTCTTCAAATCCTTATCAGACATCTCACTGATCCAGTTTTCACCAGTAGAAACTGTTAAATTAACCAACTCCTGCTTATTTTTAATAATGTCATTTATCTTTTCTTCAAAAGTTCCAAGACTAACAAAGCGATGTACAAAAACATTTTTTGTTTGCCCTATTCTAAAAGCCCTATCAGTAGCTTGATTCTCAACGGCTGGATTCCACCATAGATCATAGTGAATAACGTGATTCGCGGCAGTTAAATTAAGTCCAGTACCACCAGCTTTCAGTGAAATAATGATAATTTTATTCTCTGGCTTATTCTGAAAGTCTTCTACCATCTGGTCTCTTTTCTTTCTACTAATCCCACCATGAAAGAAAAGGGCTTGCTGCAAGAGTTCTTTAGATATCATCTCCTGCAATATATCGCCCATTTCAGTATACTGCGTAAATATAATGATCTTTTCTTTATTAATAAGAATTTCACGCAATAGAGAAATTAATTTAGTCGCTTTACCTGAGAGCTCTGGATCATAATCTTTCTGCTTAGTATAATTACTAGGATGGTTACAGAGCTGCTTTAAGTTAGTAATTAATTTAAATATCAGCCCTTTTCGTTCTATACCCTCACTGGACTCTATTGCAGCCATATTCGCCTCTACTATATTTTGATAAATAGCAGTCTGTTCCTTAGATAAATAATTAAACTCATCTATAACTACCTTCTCTGGCAGATCTTTAATAATAGTTTTATCAGTTTTCAATCTTCGCAAAAGAAAAGGTGAGCTTACATTTTTCAACTTCTCTGCGACCTCGACTTCTCTATATCTTTCAATCGGAATAGCAAAATTATCATTAAACTCTCTAAGAGACTTCATATAACCAGGATTAATAAAATCAAAAATACTCCACAGCTCTGAAAGCCTGTTCTCCACTGGAGTTCCGCTCATAGCAATAAAATTTTTAGCTTTTAAAGATTTAATCGCTTTCGTCTGCTGGGTTTCAGTGTTTTTAATATTTTGAGCTTCATCTATAATAAATAAATTCCAGTCATGCTTATTAAATTTTTTAAGATCACGACGCAGAATACCATAAGAACTAATTACTATATCAGTACCTTTGGTCTTCAAACTACGTTCAGCACCATGATAGACAGAGACTCTTAGACTTGGAGCAAATTTAGCACACTCTTTAACCCAGTTCCCAATCAGGGTAGTAGGGCAAACCACTAACGATGGTGTATCAGAAGATTTAGCACTATGAACTTTTAAAAGCAGGGTGATCACCTGTAAAGTTTTACCTAAACCCATATCATCTGCAATGCAAGAACCAAGATTTTTTTTAAAATTAGAGTAAAGCCATTTGAAGCCCCGCTCCTGATAAGGTCTTAGCTGAGCATTTAAATTAGAAGGTATGCTTACTTTTTCTGTTTTAGTAAGCATTTTTATAAAAGACTCTAAATCTTTACTGGCATTGATTTCTATACCATTAATCTCTCTTGCTAGTCCGTAATGTAATACATCTATCGCCCTAGTAATTTCAGGAAGCGGCTTCTTAGCCTGATTCAGTAGAGAATCTATTTCACTTGGGTCAAGCATTACATACTCATCGTTAAATTTAACAAGATTTGTTGTGGATTTAACTAATTTTCTAAATTCGGCTAGACTGATTTTCGTGTCACCGAGAGAGATTTCGTAAGAAAATTTTAATAGATTTTCCATACTAAGGTTAGAGAGAGTATTAGAACTCTTGCCTTTTGCTGATACTGAAAGGCGCGGTTTAAGAATTTTCTGTAAAGCCTTAGGTAGTATAAATTGGATACCAAGAAGTTCAAGAACAAACCTTGAATTAGAAAGTAACTCAGCTACTCTATTTAAATCTATACGAGGCAAAGCCTCTCCCTTAGAATTAATGATTTGATTTAACTCTGGAATATATTCGGCAGCGATAGCTAACTGCCTGTTTATGCTATTTATTATTTCTTCCTTAGTCTCAGAATAGTATTGTGGCTTTGGATTGAAATGCAGATCACGTAAACTCAGCATAGAGACTAAAGGTTGTGCTCGATTAAAGACTTCTACATCTAAATAGAGTTCGTTTTCTGATTTATCTTCGATACGAATCAGTGGACTAATATTAGCTTTCTGGATAGATAACTTCGACAGCCAATTCAGGAGTGCTTTACCAGTGTTTTTCTCAGAAAAACTACTCGGCACATATTGATAATCAAAAATAAAGGCGGAAGCTATCTTACTAGAATAAATAGAGCGTACATTAATCAAGGAATTATGCAGTAAGTTTGTAATAAAGAAACTTAAAAGCTCTTCGAGAACATCCTTATTAAACGGTTTACCCTCAAGCTTAATTAAGTCATCTGGAAATATTTCTCGTAAAACCTTCAGGCGAGCTTTTAAATTATCGTCGATTAATAAGGGTACATATCTGACGGTAAAAGAATCCTCAGCACCAAAGACTAAGTCTGGTATAAATAAGCCAGCTTTAATAAGCTCCACGGCAGTTTGAACCAATAAAAGTAAAAATGCTTTCCTAGGAGCTAATTCATTTAAATCAGTATTTAAAGAGAAATCTAGAAACTCTTTATAGGACTGCTGATCATAATTCAAAACAGAAAAAACATCTTCAAATTCGTCCTCCATGCGTGACACAATAAAAAAATACAGGTATGAATTCGCTTGGGTATTTAAAGTAATCTTATAATCAGCTTTCACTGCCTCTTTCTCTATATCGAAATTCTCAGAGAAAAGATTATTAATATTAATAGCTGCTTGTGCATAAAAGCTTTCAAGAAAATTTTTAAAATCAAAACTCTGCTCAAAAGAAGGATTCGCTGTTAATAAAGATAGTAATTTACTAATTTTAAACTCTAAGCTAGGAAAACTCTGATTATAGTTTTTTTCAGCATTAGGCTCTAAATCAGGTGCAGAGAGGACTTTAGAGACTAGACTCTTTAAAGTTTTCCCATCATCGATTTTAATATCCTTTCTCTTAAAAAAACTTTCTGGTAGTCCACGCAGCCTTAAAAGCATGAGTGGATCTTTATCTAATTCATTTGCCATCATATAAAATACAGCCGCCTGATGTTTACAGGGATCACCATAATCAGGGCAGTTGCACTTAGCCCGAATTTCAAGCCAAGTGCTGGGTAAAAGGCGAATACCACGCGATTCTGTCAATCTCTGCAAGTCTGGAGAAAGCTTACCTAGAGATAGATCTACAGCGATAAGCGGGTTTTCCTCTAATATCGTTTCAATCAGATCAACCGCAGAATCTTTTAATTTATTTAACTCTATTTCGACACTATAAAACGGTCTATAATTACCAGCTACCTTTGCAAGAATTTTTTCTTTTTCGTATTTAATGCTTAAAACCTTACCAGTATTAGCATAGGTCTTACCGCGCTTAAGACGTTCGCCACCTAGGCGTTCCATCGACTCTATCCATGCTGCTCCCCACTTTTTTAGATCTTTTAGGAGGAGTAATCAAAGACATGTGCCTATTATAAACAATTTTCTAGAATCTAAGAAATTAGAATTCTATTAGCTAAATATAGAGACCTTAAGCAGAAAAATTCTCAAGCTTATCTTTTAATTTAGCGGCATCAGGTAAAATCCTGTTTAGAAGCAGAAAAAATTCTTTACTATGATTATGATGCACTAGGTGACAGAGTTCATGAAAAATCACGTATTCGATACATTCAGGCGGAGCTTTAATTAATTCTAGATTTAAAGTTAAATTAGCCTTTAAAGAAAGTGATCCCCAGCGAGTTTTCATCTTACGCACAAAAAGCTTAGGAAACTCCATTGACTTTAACGAAACATAGCCCGCATCAGTAGAAGTCAATCTAGAATTAAAATCCATAACAAAATTCGTATAATGACGGTGGAATTTTTTAAAGGAATCTAATAAAATTCTAGAAAAATATTTTTCTGCTTGACCGCGATACCAAGACTCTAAAGTCTGAGAAATGACTTCTTGAGATAAATCATCCGAGTAAACAT
>RFQS01000251.1 GCA_009924885.1 Pseudomonadota bacterium
GATCTCTGTCGGCTAGTAGTATTTTTTCTGCGGCAGTTACCCAATCCAATAAATCTTGGTTTTCTGGTTTTATAGTTTCTTTAAATTTAGCTATATTTGCTGCTATATTATCTATATTTTGTAACTTAGACTTAGTTGTTAGTAAATTAGCTTCTTTTGCAGTAATATCAGTATCTGCTTTTAATTTTAAGCGGTTTATTTCTGCTTTAGCGTCTAAACTTTGTTGAGCTTTATCAAAATACGCTGGATCATTACGATTAATACCTAGTTTTTCGCCTTCAATTAACTGAATTGCTCTTGCTGCAGGATCTATTTTAGAAACAGCATTTCTTAAAGCTATTAATTCTTCTAACTTTTTAACAGTAGCTTCAGTACTAGTATCTATTTTTTCTAAAAAGCTGGTTTGACTTTCTAGTTGTGCTAGTTGTTGCTCAGCCTCAGTTAGTTGATCGCCTAGTGATAGATCTAGCGATTCTAGATCACCCATTACACCATCAAATAAATTAGTGTAAATAGAACTACTGCTGTACAATTCTCTGCCTAAACTTAACAGTGATTGAGTTACCTGTGGAAATTTATTTATTGCTGCTTGATCACCTTGTCTAGCTTTTTCTAATGTACTAGCATATTCGCTGGATAATTTAGAGAATTTTTCTAGTGGGGTTAAGGTAGACTCTGTACCTTGTAATAAAGCATTTTTTAACTCTACTATTCTATCTTTAGCAGCTTTTAAGCTTTCAATAGTTTTATTTATTTCATTTCTGCGTGTTTCGTATAGTGTTTTTATATCTTGATCAATTTTTTGTAGTGCTTGTAATTTGTTTAGTTTCATTACTTTTGTAATATTTTCTTGAGTAGCTTGCCCATTTTTCTAGTACTCAAACCCGCTTTTTATAATTTCTCTAAGAGCTTTTGTAAGTTCACTAGTATTATTTTCTAGATCATATAGTGCTTGGTCTAAACCTTCAAGGGTTTTTTCTAGTTGTATTCTATCTTCTAAGATTTCATTATAGGTTTCTGAGTAGAGTATTAGAGTGGCTAATTTATTTCTAGCATCAACGTTAGTTTCAGCTTGTACTTTTATACTATTTACTAATTCTGCATATTTATCTTTAGTAGTTGGTACTTGCAAACCACTTTCTGCAAAAACCTTATTAAGTTTTCCAAATTGATCATTAAACTTAGTAGTTAAATCTTGAAAATTATCTACATAGTAATTAATACTATCACCAAACTGCTCTAATCCACCAAATTGTTTAATAAAGTCTTGTTCTGCTAAGGTTCTTAAGTATAAGTCTGTTTCTTTAAATTGTATTCCTAATAAACTTAAACCATACCGTAAATTAGAACTATCACTGGCTAGTC
Source organism: Pseudomonadota bacterium (assembly GCA_009924885.1). GTDB lineage: Bacteria > Cyanobacteriota > Vampirovibrionia > LMEP-6097 > LMEP-6097 > LMEP-6097. Next base: position 1,366 of record RFQS01000251.1, read on the forward strand.
TTGCTAATGTTTCTCCTAATTCTTCCCCTGTTTTTTGAAACTCTGTTATCCATGGATACAGTTCTTTAACTATTAGATTTAAATTAAGGCTCAAATCAGCTCTAAATTTATTCAAAGCTTCAGTTGCATTTAAACCTTTAAAATTTGTTTCAATCTTAAATGCAAAATCTTTAATTATAGCACTTGCTCTTTCTGAACTTCCTTCAAACGATATAGCTACTTCTTCTATGCTTCCTTTAAATCCTTGAAGTGCATTTATTAAGCTACGTCTAAAAGCTAGATCTAGTTCGGCATACTTAGGTACAATATCTGAATCCTTATCATATGTGACGCCTAAAAATTTACTTTTTGTTTGTACTAGTACATTTTCCCAGCTACGTAATATTATGTCACCAGTTTCATTAATTAAATCACCTAATTTACCCTGTACTTGTATTCCGCTAGATAATACTGAAGTGATAGTAGTAGTACTTTTTAAGGGTCCCCATCTCCACCAAGGATCATCTTCCTTTTTTGTACCTTCTATGGTACCAAATGGACTAGTTAGTCCACCAGCATAACCAGTAATTTGACCTAATAATGCTTTAACTGTTGCATCAGTATTTTCACGTACACTTTCTAGCTTTTTAACTATACGACTATTATCACTGTTAAAAATATCAAATAAGTTTTTAGAAAATATTTCGGTCATACTAGTAATACTGTCTGCTATTTCAGTAGGGTCTCCTAGTACTCCTCCTTCTCTGTTAGTTAATTGTCCATTTATATATTGTTGACCAGTACCAGCAACACTGTTCATGTCTTCATCAGTTAAACCTGTTGTAGACACACTACCACTACCACTGCCGCCAAGTTTACCGTATGCTAAGGCTACTAGGGCTGCTGCAACTGGGGGTCCAAATACACCTAGTTGACCTATAGTTTTACCATAGATTTCGCCAATCATAAAAGGCATACGCATTAATACGCCATTTAAGCCAGCAGCTGTTTGAGCAGTTTCACTACCAATTTTAGAACTAACTTCTAAAGCTGCTTTCTTTATTGTAGTTGCCATATCTATGGCCATGTTAACCATGCGGGTTACATGATAAGCTTTTTCTAAAGTATTTAATACTTTATATGCCGCTGTTTTTTCTTTAAATGACTTCTTAGCACTAGCAACTAATTTTTCTTCCGTTGCTAAGGTTCTTTGTCCTGCTTTTGCTTCTTCAGCAGATAGATCTTTTAGTCTATTTTTTGCTGCTTCATATCCTTCGCCATAGTCATCTCTACTTTCTGCTTCTCTTATTTGAGCTTCTGTCTGAAG
>RFQS01000252.1 GCA_009924885.1 Pseudomonadota bacterium
AATCTAGATATTTTTCATCGCTATTTTATAAGTGATGAACAAAAAAAATATTTTAATATATCAACAATAATTGATTTAGCAAATAACTATTACGATGATCTCCAGATAGACTCAGCTCTGAATTTATTAGAGAAGATTGATAAGCATTTCGATACATTATCGAAAGAGTTTCAATATCAAGTTTCCCTACTAAAAGCAAAGATTTTTGAAACTAAAAATACTTTCTCTGCTGATTCTTCTATCAGGGATGAAATAGCGAATTATCATTTAAAAGTCACGGAATACTGTGAAGAAGACTCAATCGAGAAGCACTTGAGCAAGGCTAAAGCTTATTTCGTAATAAATGAATCAAAGAAAGGACTAAATGAGCTGGAAGTAGTCTTAGCTTTAGATGCTGAAAATGAAAAAGCTATTAACTTAAAAATAACGAACCTTAATAATGAGCAAGAGCTTAATACTTTTCTTGATACTATAGATACACTTCTTAAAGTGAAACCTGCTTATAAAGCCAGTTTAGCAGTGTTTTATTTTAAAAATAAGAATGATGATAAGGCTAAAGAATTATTAACTGAGGCTCTAAGATCATCTGAGCTAAAGGAATTAGAAAAATTACTTTTTAAAGTACTACTTCATGAATGTATCTTTTTGAGTGAATCTCTAAGAGCTGAAAAAGAATTTTCTAATCAGGTTATTAATAATCTTCAAAATTTAATTTCTCAAACTCAGGATCTTTGGGGGACTATTAAGGATAAAGAAATCTCTAAATATTTTTCTCGCATCCTTTTACCAGAAATAGATGCAAGAACTTTATTATTAACTAGAATTCAAGGAGAACAAGAGTTTAACGAGGCATTGAGATTGTTTCTTGAAACTTGCGATAAGGGAATAGAAAAGTGTTCAGCAAATTCATATGCAGCCTTTTGTTTTAACCATCAAAAAGTAAAAGTGTATTTAGATTTACAGGAATATCAAAAAGCTTATAAGCTAGCTTCTGAGCTGGATTTGAAATTATCTCCTAGTGCTGAGATTCTTTTAGCTATAACAGAATTTAAAATTGGTAACTTTATAGATTCACAAGCTAGATTTAAAAAGCTTTTAAATAATGAGTTTACTAGAGAAGAATATAAAATGGAAGCCGAACAAACTTATCATAAGCTTTTTGATCTTCGTTCATGCCTTGAGCAGGCTTATTTTCTAAAAATGACAGAACCCACTGAGGAAAATGAGCGTAGATTGTTAAAGCTAATTTATGGTGATCCAGAGCGTCACCAGCACATAGAACAATTAAACTCCAGCATTGATAAAACAGTAGTAAAAGAAAATATGGCAGTGAAAATTAAGATGGATTCAGGAGCAGAGGAGTTTTTTATTTTAGAAACTAATAAAAAAATTCCATCGGGCAATAAAATATACCATCCAGAACATAGACTTTTTCAAGAACTATTAAGAAAGAAGATCGGTGATGAGTTTATTGTAGATAGGAATCATATACCAGAGAAGAAGGGTATTATTAAAAATATTTTACTGAAATATTATGCTGTTGCGGATTACGATGAATTTAATAGGAAATATCCAGACAGACCCTGTGGAATATCAGCTACACTGCCAGATAATCCCACTTTAGATGATTTAGAAAATATGCTAGAAGCTGTAACAGAAAGGTTGAACAGAAATTAGGATGAAAAAAGATTCTGAAAATTGGCTAAAAATAGCTCGCTACGACCTTAAAGTTGCTGATGATTGTTTTAAGGCTACGAATTATTTAACTTGCTTAGAGAAATGTCATAATGCTCTAGAGAAGCTTCTTAAAGGTATCATTAGTGAAAATAGTCAAGAGACAAGAAAAATTCATGATTTGTTACGCCTTGCTAGTGAAGCACTGTTAATAAATCTTCAGGCAGAGGTCTTAGATCTCTTTCAGGAACTTAATTCTATCTATATGAGCACAAGATATCCAGATGAATTTGATGCAATTATGGAAAAATTAGATAAATCTAGAACAGAACTTATTCTTAGTAAAACCAAAAGGACATTCACATGGCTGGAAAAAAAACTAGAGATGAATTAATAGACATTTTAAACCTTGTTGTAGATAAGGTTACATCGAACTTAAATATTGATGAGATTTTGCTTTACGGCTCTTACGCGAAGGGTAAAGAAAATGATGACAGTGATATTGATATTGCAGTCATTTCTCCAGATTTAGAAAAAAAGAATCCAATTTTTGAAAACGCCTTATATGTTCACCGCAAAGCTTCTCTGTATGAACCATACATACAGTTAGTCGCCTTCCCTTCCCGTACCTATTATGAAGAAGAATTTATTAAACCTGAATTTATTCAAGAAATTAAAAATACTGGAAAGCTAATCTATAAGAAGAATGTTGAGATTGATATACTTAAAGCATTTTCCTAGTCGCTATCATCTCCTCACCTAAGAGTTCGCGAGCAACACTAAGCAGCTAAAGCTTTAGCTTTATCTTTTGAAGTCTTAACGATATTATTAAATCCCCGAACTGATTTCGGAATATCTACTACTTCTATAAAATTATCTGGCTTTATAACCATCTTTAACAGGAGTTACGCGAAACCCCCCATGATCTTACATATGTAAGCTGGCCATTTTAGAATAAATGTAGTAAGAAATAGGATATGCGTCCTAAGAAAGTG
>RFQS01000253.1 GCA_009924885.1 Pseudomonadota bacterium
AACAGCTGAATTTTTAATTAATGGAGATCATAGCGAAGAATGCGAAACTATGTACGCTGCTTTAATAAATGCGTTAAAAGGTTTAGAAAATTTAAAAGAAGTATATCAAGCGATACAAAGCTTTCATAATGATGGTTCAAATAAAATAATCGATATCAATTCAGAATCACGAAACAATGCACTAGAACTATTCGGTGATTTCTTATTTCACATGGATGATGCTAACACCAATTACGTTTTACCTTTACTAGAGCTGCCAAATTTAAAACCAGAATTTCAAGAAAGACTAGATAAAAGGTTTACGGCTGCCATGCTACCGACTAAAGCTGCTTATGTTTCACAAATGCAGAAAATGGATTCACTAACAGTTAATTCAGAAGTGCCCTCTACTCAATATTTGAGAAGGGAAAGAGAAATGTTACAGTCTTGCACTAGCTCAGAAATGCTTTTAGATCTTTTAACAGAGCTCAAAGATCATAAATTCGTTATGAATAAAGGCTTTATAGAAAATTTACTAAGAAGAGTAACGGAAGATGATTTCAAATGGAATATGCACGAATCTAATCAAAAATATTTTTTAGATCAGCTCAAAGCAGGTGAAATAACAGAACATCCTCCAGCACTAGTTTCTCATCTAAGTGGTTCTCCTTCTGATCAAGAAATGATTATCTCTCAATATATTAATGGCGAGCAAAGAGATATAGGTACTATCAAAAAAAATGAAGACGGCTTCACCCTAAAGATTACTAAATCAGCTTCAGATTTAGCTTTTGCCGTAAATGGAATCACAAAAAGTTCCGCAGAGGATGAAATCTCCTTTCAAGCAAAAGACTTTTTAAGGATCGATAAAAAACTTTATTATGTCGCAAAAAATAATGTTAATGATAGATATGAATTACTAGAAGTCTCTAATAAAGCAGCTCTAATGGAAGATCTTTTCTTCTCAAATGGCGACATCTCTGTATCACAAAAATCCTTACCCGAATGCATGCATTTAGCAGGCATAATAGCGGCTTTAAGTGACGAGAATGGTACTTTAATTAAAGGACTTATGCAGGGACTATCTCCAGATATAGATTCTCAAGGACGCACGATTTATAGTTTCAGATTCCCAGCAGAAGTCGCCCACGATGCTAAAATCCCTGGACTTAATACCCAAAGAATTTTCTTAAAACGTGATAACGAGCATGGTTTAAGAGAATCTCAAGGACGTCTAGTACCTACAGAAATAGATTACAAACCGAAAGGTGATTATGATGATGTTAATCGTTATATCAGGACACACTCAGCAGGTGCCCCTGGTGTAGCAGTAATCAGCTATGCCATGACAGAGTTAATAAGAATCACTGATAACCTCTATAGCATTCTCGGCCAAGGCAAAGACAGAATTCACATTGAGCCTAAAATGCCAGTGAGAGAAGTCGGTAGATTGCTCGGCATGGAGTCCGCTACTTCTCAAGTTACAACAAATACTTGGCTTGCTGGAATACAATATCGAACAGGAGATTCAGTAACAATAAACTCAAGCTTCAGCCAAGATCCTTCAGTAAATAATCAAGAATTTATTAAAATACTAAAATCATGTCTAGAAGATCCTTATCGTAAAATGACAGCTGGATCAAGACATAAAACTCAAGAAGAAGCTTTGAAAGACTCTGGTAAAGCGACTTACGAAGACTGTACTTGGGATGAACAAAATGTTTTCAAAAAAGAAGAAAATGGTCATAAGATCATTGATCATCATGCTGTCGCAGTCAGCCTTGCTGAAAATGGAGATTTTTTAATTCACTGTCCACACAATTCATTAATACCAGTAGCATTAAGCCCTAGTGAGTTTTTAGATTTTTATGATCAAGTGAATATCTTTAGAATTAATGAAAGACGTACTTCCATGGAGAATCCTCTGCCATAGAGGATTCTTACCTCTAATCTTCAAAAGCTTTCTAGCTTTTTTTATGATGCTTATTTTTTTAAGAATAGAAAGAATGCTTTAATATTACCTATTTAATAAGTAGCAAATGATGCATGCTCAGATGCTTGATTTACGGAGAGACCTATATTCAATAATTTCTGACGATCGGCATCGTCTGGATTATCATTAGGGCGTCCAGTAGGAGGGGGGGTAATTGCTGGCACACTACCACCTTCAGGTGACGTAGAACTTATTACAGAAGGGGTTAGTGGTGTTTCTCCGATAGGAGGGGTCTTTAATAATTGTTGCTGTATTTTCGCCTCAAGTTCTGCAAGGTCTGCTTCCTTTTTCTCTAGTCGTAAAGCCTCTTGCTTTAGTCGAGTTCCTTGTTCTTTAAGCAGCTCTTGTCTATCATTCAGTCCTTGTTCTCTAGCAGCAAGCTCTTGTTCTTTAGTCTTTAGTTCTTGTACTTTTCCTTCTATTGGATCACTCGAGGGATCTGCTGAAGCTAATGGTGGCAAAGATGGGATCACAGCAGGCTTCACTCGGCTATTATCTTGGGTAGCGCTGAGAACTTGAACCCGCATATATGCATTAAATACATTTTCAGGAGAGTACCTTCGGTCTTTTAATGGGACTGTTGCCAGCCCCAACAAGTAAATACCGATAGATATTTACACTAAGAATCTTTGCTGGACTTGGTTTTGGTGATAAAATCAATGAAGATA
>RFQS01000254.1 GCA_009924885.1 Pseudomonadota bacterium
GGTTATATTTGCTCATTGTTTTAGGTTACTTTTTGCTATTGAAACCTATATACAATGAGCTTTTTCTTCTTAATTTAACTTCAGGCTAGATTCTAGGTTAAAATTACCAAATACGCTTAAGAAGCTTGATTTAGAAAGTAATCTTATTCAGCATATTAAAAATTTAGAGATTCCAGATTCACTAATGGAGCTGAATTTAAAGGAGAATAAGCTGAGTCAGAAGACTAAGAATCAGGTTATTAAGCAGTTTGCTTCTAGGAGAGGGTTTAAGTTGAAGCTTTAATAAGAGGTTTTCTTTTTATTGGATTACATTTTCTTGATATCGCCAGTTTTATAATTAGCTTGAAATATAAATTACTGTATGGGCATTACTGTATATTTACTCCATGCTATGATAAATATATGCAGTAGCTAAATTACTGCATGTAAAAATGTCAAGGAAATCCCCAGTATATAAATTAAAAGATATAGCTAAAATTCATTCTGGTATTAGTTTTCGCTCAGAACTTTCTTCTGATGAGGATGGTGAAGCTTTGCTGGTGCAGATGAAGAATTTAGGAAATCTAGAGGTGCTAGATATAAGCAGCTCTCGTAAGGGCTTTACAAAAATTAAAAATAGTTCTTTCAAGCCAGTTATCGCTTTAAGGTCTGGTGATCTTCTGTTTCGCTCTAAGGGATTTAATTTTACGGCAGCTAAGGTGGAGAACTCTTTAGCTAAAGTTTTTCCAGTAGCTCCGCTGTATTTGATTCGGGTTAGCTCTGATAAAGTAATCCCAGATTATCTTTTATGGCTTATTAATCACAGTGAAACTCAGAAATATTTTAATCAAATGGCTAAAGGCACTACTATAATGATGATCAGTAGGCAGATATTAGAAGACATGGAACTCAGAATTCCAAATCTCAAAACACAAGAGCGAATAGCTAGGATTATGGAGCTTTATCGAAAAGAAAAGATGCTGACAGAAAATCTGTTAGTAAAAAAGAAAACATATTTAGAAGCAGCTTTAATGGTGAAAATACAGTGATAGAAAGGAAAACAGAAATTTTAAAGGAATATTTATGGTAGAACTAAAAATTAAACAATCGGATATTAACAGCGTGGCATGGTCAGCCTGTGACACTTTCAGGGGGGTAATGGACGCTGCTCAGTATAAGGATTATATACTAGTAGCTCTTTTTTTGAAATATATATCTGATGTTTGGAAAGATCATTATGATGAATATAAAAAGCAGTTCGATGATGAAAGCCGTATCAGAAGGAAACTAGAACGAGAAAGATTTATTCTGCCCGAGGGAGCTAGTTTTTATGATCTCTATGAGCAGCGTAGTGAGGCTAATATCGGTGAGTTAATTAATATAGCTTTAGAGAAAATAGAAGAAAATAATAAATCTAAATTAGCTGGTGTTTTTAGAAATATAGATTTTAATTCTGAAGCGAATTTAGGACAAACCAAAGATCGAAATCGTCGATTGAAGATGCTTTTAGAGGGCTTTAATAAGCCAGAGCTAGATTTGCGTCCTAGTGCTGTTTCTGAAGATGTTATTGGTAATACTTACATCTATCTTATAGAAAGGTTCGCCTCGGATAGTGGCAAGAAGGCTGGTGAATTCTACACTCCACATGCAGTATCTAAGCTAGTAGCTAATTTAGCTCAGCCTAAATCTGGTGATAGAATCTGTGATCCTAGCTGTGGTTCTGGTGGTCTTCTGATAGAAGCAGCTCATTTAGTAGGTGATAGAAATTATTCACTGTTTGGCATGGAAGTAAGCGGCAGTACTTGGGCTTTATGTAGGATGAATATGTTTCTGCATGGAGCAGATTCAGCTCGTATAGAGTGGTGTAATACCTTAACTAGTCCAGCTTTAATCGAAAATGATAAGCTGATGAAATTTAATGTAATAGTAGCTAATCCACCTTTTTCTTTAGATAAATGGGGAGCAGAAGAAGCTGAGGCTGATAAGTTTAATCGTTTCTGGAGAGGGATTCCGCCTAAAAGTAAAGGTGATTATGCTTTTATCAGCCATATGATAGAAGCTGCATTAGATAAAGAAGGGCGAATAGTCATGGTAGTGCCTCATGGAGTGCTCTTTAGAGGTTCATCAGAGGGGAAAATTAGGCAGAGTCTAATAGAGAGTAATTTACTCGATGCCGTAATAGGGCTAGCGCCGAATCTCTTTCCTTCTACATCTATTCCAGTAGCGATATTAGTTTTCGATAAAGCAAGAGAAAAGGGTGGCGAGAGAGAAAGCTGTAAGGATGTACTTTTCATAGATGCAAGTAAAGAATATAATTCAGGGAAAAATCAAAACACTTTAGCAGAAGAGCATTTAAAGAAGATTTTGGAGACATTTAAAAAGAGGGCGACTATAGAAAAATATTCGTATCTAGCTACTATAGATGAAATTAAAGAAAATGATTTTAATTTAAATATTCCTCGCTATGTAGATACCTCTGTAGAAGAGGAGGAGATAGATATTCAGTTAGTGCAGAAGGAGATAAAACAGATAGAAGCTGAGTTGGTGAAGGTTAAAGCTCAGATGGAGGGGTATTTAGGGGAATTGGGACTATAATGATGGACACAGAATTAATTATTCAATTGCATAAAACATTTGAAGATCACGTACATACTGAAGAAG
>RFQS01000255.1 GCA_009924885.1 Pseudomonadota bacterium
ATGATTCTAATCTTTGGTGTGAAATTCCTTTCACTTAGATCTCTTGAATTAGCAGCTTTCCATTTTTGATACTTTTCAATATCTACTTGATACTTAGCTTTATTATTCACAAATGTTTTGAAAGCAGGCAGAAATCCTTGTTTACAGTAGTTCTGCACTGTCCTTAATGAAATATTTAAATCCTTGGCGATGTATTCTAAAGTTACTAAATGCATGTTGATTCTTTATTTTTAAATCAACACGCAAGACGCAAGAAAACATACAATTTTAATAATAAAACCCAATGGGTGATTGGCTTTTACTGGGGTTTGTACCTGTTGATCGATCGGTCACTGGTTCGAATCCAGTCTTGGGAGCCATTTTTAAGAGTTAGAATACAGTAATCACCAGACGTTCCGTGCGGGATGGAAATATTATATCTTATTGGGGTTAAGATTTATTTGGTCTAGTTTGGTACGATACTTGATAAAATTCATGGGTGGGTGATTGTAAATTGGCAAATACAGAGCTTAGAGAATACGATTTATAAGAAGAGCAAGAATTATAGTGTATTGCAAATATTTGCCAGTCTCTTGATAATCTCTTCTTCGCTGGGCAGATATTTAGCATACTCCTCTGGAAGGTTTTCGTACTTGTTAAATGTAGCGACTCCGACAGGATTTTTGGCTTGTTCTAGCATATACTCCACTTCTGTTCTATTTTTGTCTTTGCAAATCACAATACCAATTGTGCGGTTGTGCTGTTCTTGTTTGACTTGTTTATTGACCAGTTGCATATACATCTGGACTTGCCCCATATCTTTTGGCTGAAATTCTCTTGCTTTGAGTTCAAATACCACATAACAGTTAAGTTTAAAATTGAAAAACAAGAGATCAATGAAATATTCTTTTTCATCCAAAGTAAGTCTGTATTGTCTGCCGACAAAAGCAAAACTTCCACCCATATCTGCCAAGAAATTGACAACATTGGTCACTATCGTATTTTCAAGTTCTTTTTCACTAAATGGCTGATCGGGATTGATAAGCTCCACATTATAATCATCTACAAACTCCCAAGCAACTTGAGCTTTGAGATCGGTAGAAACAGTAGTTTCAAAATTATTTTGGGCAAGGGCTTGGTTTTCAAAATGATGATGGTTAATTTTGTCTATGAGATCTAGCTTTGACCAACCCATTTGTTTGGTCTTTTTAAGATAGTATTCTCTTTGAATATCATCTTTGCATTTTTCTATGATGAGGCAATTTTGTACCCAATTAATTTTTCGCACCATTGGTGCGAGTTTTTTATTTTCTTTGTAAGTATCATAAAAAGTCTTCATTCTCCAGATATTTGAAGCAGAAAAACCACGAATACCTGGAAATTCTCTTTGGAGATCTTTTGAAAGTTGTTCTACGACGGACTTTCCCCAACCTTGATTATTCATTTTCTCACTAACAGATTTTCCTCTTGGACAAAGCCTTTCAAATTATAGGCTATAAAGATGCTAACTCAAGCATCCTCAATAACACTATCCAAAGGATTAATCTCCAAATCAGACACCTCACTGAGAATAGTTTGTAATAAACTCGTAATTCCAGTTCTCTCTTCGCTATTAAGTTCTGGGTAATCTAACTCTATTTCATAATCAGCAGCAGAGTTCCTGATAATCGAAAACTCAATATCCATACCATCAGTTTCTTCTCCAGTGTAGAGACCGAATAAGATATTAGGCTCTGAACCTTGCTCAATGATTAAAGAACCGCCATAGGCTGTTTCTATATCTAATCTTCCGTCTGTATCAAGCTTCTCTGCTTCATTTAAGAATTTAGCGACTTGATCAAGGAAATTTGCGATGGAAATTTTATCTGGAGGTGATATCATTCCGCCCATTTTAACATGATGGTGAAAACACAATAGTCTGATATAGTGATCTTTGTAATGAAGAAAGTCTTAGTAACTGGAGCTAACGGCTATATAGGTCAAAGACTGGTAATATCTCTTTTGGCTCAGCGCTATAAGGTCGTTTGCGTAGTTAGAGATCTTTCTCGCTTTGATACCAAGCGGCTTTTAAATTTTGATCCGAGTTCGTATATCCCAGATGATTATATAGCTCAGGAAAATAATTTAAGGGAAGACAATATTGAAGTTATTCAGGGTGATTTTTTAAATTTAGATTCTCTGAAAAATATTCCCCGAGATATTTCTATCGCTTATTATCTAATTCATTCCATGAGTAATAGTCAAGAAAGGGATTTTACTGAAATGGAAGCTCTATCGGTGAAGAATTTTATAGAAAGTACTAAAGATACTGATTTGGAACAGGTGATTTACTTAGGTGGCATCGTTAATGATGAAAATCTTTCTCCGCATTTAAACTCAAGACTTAATGTAGAAGCTACTTTACGCAGTGGTAAATTTAATTTAACTGTACTCAGAGCTGCGATAATCATCGGTTCAGGCAGTGCCTCATTCGAGATCATCAGAGATCTTACCGAAAAACTACCTGTAATGCTCGCTCCTAAATGGCTGAGTGTTAAATGTGAGCCTATCGCGATTAAGAACGTTATTCAGTATCTTACTGGCGTTATTTTAAAGCCAGAAGCTTATAATAAAGTCTTTGATATAGGTGGCGGTGAA
>RFQS01000256.1 GCA_009924885.1 Pseudomonadota bacterium
TGGTTATATTTGCTCATTGTTTTAGGTTACTTTTTGCTATTGAAACCTATATACAATGAGCTTTTTCTTCTTAATTTAACTTCAGGCTAGATTCTAGCTACGGGGAATATCAATATTTCTGAGCTTCCATTGATGTTCCCCTATTCAAAATTTTACGCTATATAATTTAATTAATGTTCAAAGAAATAAAACAAATATCCGTTTCTGATTTAAAATTATGGCGCGATGAATTAAAAGAGTTCTTACTCATAGATGTTAGAAACCCTGATGAGTATAAATATGCGAACCTAGAGGGCGAGCTAATACCGATGCAGGACATCCCTGAGAATATTTCTAAGATCCCTAAAGATAGACCAGTGGTATTTCACTGTCATCACGGCAGTAGAAGTAAAAAAGTTATATCTTGGCTGCAAGAACAGGCTGATGATTTTGACAAGCTCTATAACCTTGAGGGGGGCATTCATGCTTGGTCGGAAGAGATCGACACCAACGTACCTATGTACTAATCGAGACCATGGCGTGTAGCGGAACTCCATTTTCTGCGTTTTCGTCGTTTTCTCTGAAAATCTAAATTTTCTTAACCTTAAGATGATTAACTTCAAGAAAATATTGAATCGCAGCACCGATTACAGCCATTAAAGGTAAAGCAAAAACTATTCCAATCGCCCCGTAAAGCTTAGCAGCCACAAGAAGCCCTAAAATAATAGCTAAAGGGTGAAAACCAAGTGCATCTCCCATAATACGCGGAGTAACAAAATTATCTCGAATAATCTGTGTGTAGACAATATAAATACCAAAAGCGATTAAAGCTTTAGTTGGCGTAGTAGCAAAACCAATCAAAATAATACACGGGATTATCGCCACCCAAGTTCCAATCACCGGTATAACCTCCAACATTTGGCATAAACCAAAAACCAGTGCAAACGGTATATTTAGAACAAAATAAGTACAAGTCATAACGAGTGTAGTTAAAGAAGCTATTTGAAACTGACCAACAATAAATGCATAAAGGCTTTTATCAATTCTTTGTTTCAAATAAAATAAATGATCCTTTAATTTACCAGTAAAAGGCTCTAGAAAAAGGTCCCAGACTCTTTTTCCATCAACAAGCAAATAAATACTAATTAAAATTGAAAGCAATGAATAAAGGATTAAAGAAAAAGAATTAGTAATGAAAGAAGTGAACACTGAACCAAAATCGGCAACAGTCATATTCTGCTTAAGCTGAAGTAAGTTATTTGCAAAGCTACTTAAATCAAGACTGACAAAACTAATATTAATTTGATGTTGAGCTAAATATAATAAAACAAACTCAATCACTGAATTAATCTTAGGTAGAAGCTGTGGAAAAACATTTATCAAAGCTTGTGCTTGAACAAATATTACTGGAAAACCATTAATGACTAAAGTGATCAAGAGTCCAACAAAAGTCAAATAAATTATGGCAACAGACAAGGCACGAGAGCGTATATAGTGAGTTAAAAAATCTACTGGCTTCGATAATAAGTAATTAATAAGAACACCGATAAAGAAACTAGCACTAATATCTGAGACTTGAGCAACAGCAGAAAGTACGTTATTTACGATAAAGAAAAATAAAGAAATAACAAAAAGTTGATAAGTTCTTAATTTCCAAACAGATAAAATTCTTGATTCATCAGCCACAGTCATTTTAAATTATAATGTCATCATGCAAGAACTGAAAATAAAAAGAGTCAAAAAAGAAATATTTTTAGACTTAAGTGGATTTGACATTAAAGATAAAGGCTTCACCAAAAAAATTGCAGAAGAGCTAAACCGCTCAGCGAGCTTCTTTTCAGGCAATGCTGTCTCTATAATACTACCAGAATTGGATAATACAGAAGCAGACCCTGAGATAAGCGAGCAAATTAAAGCGATACAGAATTCACTAAATAAAAATAATGTCTCACTAAAAGCATCTTACTTGGCTGGAGACATGGAAAATATGCTACATAGCAGTTCAGAAGCTGAGTCTATAAATAGCCTAAACGACAAAATCGAAAATACTACAGATACAGATAAAGAACTGAATAATGATCAAGAATATAATATCCCTGAAACACTTTATGTAAAATCTGGTCTAAGGGCCGGTCATTTAATTCGTTATCCAGGTAATGTAATTATCTATGGTGATGTTAATCCATCTGCTGAAATAATTGCAGAAGGAGACGTTATAATCTGGGGAACTTGCCGTGGCATAGTTCATGCTGGTTCAAATAGAGATAAAAATGCTTCGATATCAGCTCTGAAATTTAATAATTGCCAATTGCGAATCTCTGAGAGCACTTTAGATTTATCTCGTAATAACATTAAGACTAAAAGCTATAAAAATAACTTTTTTCATGGTGCTGAGCTTGCAAAATTAGAAAATGATGAGATAATTATATACATATCTTAATTAATTTATTAGGTTTATGAATGGCAGAAGGTAGAGTTATTGTAATTACATCAGGCAAGGGCGGAGTAGGTAAGACTACCACCACTGCTAACATCGGGGCGGCTTTAGCCAATTTGGGTAAAAACGTTTGCGTAGTTGACATGGACATCGGCTTGAGAAATCTTGATATCCTTATGGG
>RFQS01000257.1 GCA_009924885.1 Pseudomonadota bacterium
GAAATTGGATTTTATTTGTCATACCGCAATCATATCTTGCATAAGTAAGTAGGGCTAGCACTTAAGCTGTTTTTTGGGCAGCTTCATAGGTAATCAGATTAATTTAAGGCATGACAATCATAAATTTTGACGAAGGTTTACATCAGGCATTTTCAAAGTTAAACTTTATATATGCCTGATCATTTAAAAAGATCGATTAGTTCACATATTAAAAATCTTTTAAAGGGCTTTCCTTGTGTAGCTCTATTAGGAGCAAGGCAAGTTGGTAAAAGTACTCTTTTAAAAGACTTGCTACCAAAAGCAGCTTACTATGATCTAGAAAAGACTGCTGACTATGATCTCATTTCAGCGGATGTTGATTTTTTTTTCAGACAATCTCAGACTCCTTTAGTAATAGATGAAGCTCAAAGTTTACCAAAATTATTTAATGGCTTAAGAGTAGCTATTGATAATAATCGTAGCCAAAATGGTCTTTATTTAATTAGTGGCTCTAGCTCTCCAGCATTAGTTAAGAGTATTAGTGAAAGCTTGGCTGGCAGGGTCGCAATAGTTGAAATATCAGGTTTAAGTTTCGATGAAGCTTTAAAAAAAGAGACTTCTCATTTTTATAAAAACCTCTTAGAGCCAAAGAATTTCAGTAAACTAAAACGCTTATACTCCGATAAAGAAATTCTAGATTTATGCATGCATGGTTCTTACCCTGAAGCTTTCCTGAAACGAAAAAATAAAATCTTCTATAACTCTTGGTATGAATCTTACATCAAAACTTATATAGAAAGAGATGTGCGTCAGCTTTTTCCTAATATCAATTTAGATGCTTATCGTAGATTCATTTCGATGTTAGCTTTTAGCTCTGGTGAAATTATTAATATATCTAAATTTGCCACAGCTTTAGACGTTTCTCAGCCAACTATTAAAAAGTATTTTGAAATAGCAGAAGGAACTTTTTTATGGAGAAGGATTAATAGTTTTGAGGGGAATGGTAAAAAAAGATTATTGAAAGCCCCCAAAGGATATTTTAGAGACACGGGGCTAGTTAATTATTTTCTTAAAATTTTAGATACTGATATGCTGCTCTCTCACCCACATTTTGGCAGGATTTGGGAGATTTTCGTTACAGAACAGATTTTAAAAAATCTAAAACCAGAATTTATAAATTATGATGTTTATTATTACCGCACAAAAAACGCTGCTGAAATAGATCTTGTTCTTGATATCGGACGTAGTTTAATCCCGATTGAAATCAAGGCTTCATCTGGTATTAAATCCAATCAGCTATTAGCTTTAAAAGATTTCATTCAAGAATATAAATGTCCTTATGGCTTAGTAATTAATAATGGAGAAGAAGTAAGGCAGATTGCAGAGAAAATTTACCAAGTTCCAGTAGGGTTTATTTAAGTATAAAAAACAAAGTTTTTCACGGACTGTCAGGTAAAGAGGATCTGATATAAACTTAAACTATGCTTTCAGGAAAAGGCACTGTTTTAATTAGCCAAAAGCAAAATGAAAATCTTACTTATCAGATCTATGATCATAAGCCTGAATACATACAAACTTTAAATCAAGCAGCCTTAGATCTAGGCTATGACTCACTGATAAGCTATCTTAAAAAAAACTCAAGTTCCATAGAATTTAACGGACAGGTTCTTTATACCTGCACCGAAGAACTAATGGATTTAAAAGCAAATTCTAAGTTAATGATTTCAGAAGATTATCGACTCTTCTTTTTTACTGAATTAGATGATCAAAAAAATCCACAAGCCGAAAAAGGGCTAGAACTATCCCCCCTACCTAAAACTAAAAAAGCCTATGAAATTTTACTTGAATTTCAGCAAGGTGAAAATCTTATAATTCCAAGTCATACAGATCCTAATGATAATGATTACTGCCTAGGACTCAGTTATTATTCTTCTGAAGGTGAGGCTTCTGGAGAGCTTTGGTATGATTTTACGAAAAACACCTCAGGTACTTTTCAGGGCTTAGCTGAAGAATATTTTTTTACTAATAATACTGAATCAAATATTTATAATCATAGTGGTAGAAAATATGGATTCTATATCAGCCAAGATGATTTATCCATAAGGTATTTAGAAAGAGACGGTGCATTAGATGAGTCTCAGCTAAATGCTTGGCGAGAAGAAATAAAAAAGAAATCTCTACTCTATTTTCTTGGCTTACAGCATGTAGAATCTGTTCATGGCTCCTATTCACGCAGATCTGCTTTCATATTCAATTCTAAAAATGAACTCATCATGCACTACAGAACAACTGAGATAGGAGCTTCACATATTGCAGATTACATTAAAATTAGGCTAAACGATGATTTAGAAAGGATGGGTGAAGATTTTTCTAATATAAAAATCCTTCTTGCTGATGGTGACCATAATGCTCAGACCCATCTCCCTGATGAAGCTTTCTCTGACGAGAGATTAAATTCATATGGATTTCATTTTATTTTAAGACCTTTTACTCACAGAGCTTCACTCTCTGTTGCAAAAACCGAGAATACTACTGAAACAAAGTCCCAAGGAGGCTTTAAATCAAGCAAACTAGTAAAAGATTTAAAGAATTATATATTTC
>RFQS01000258.1 GCA_009924885.1 Pseudomonadota bacterium
AAGGTAGATACTAAAAAAGGCTTCCTTGAAAGATTCTTCGGTGGCTTTAAGCTCCCTTGGTTTAGAAAAAAAGAGACTGTAGAAGCTGAGACGGCTAAATCATCAGCGGATCAGATTATAACCTTGCCTACGACTAAAGTCTTTTTACCAACTGATTTCGATAATATTATCGCCATGAAAAATGAAGGACAGTACAAAACGAATGAAGATTTTTTTAAATTAGGCTTACCAGAGAGATTTTCGAATTTAATAAAAACAGCTTCTGTTAAAGGAAAAGATGTTAAGCTACTTGAAAATATCGCATGGCAACAGCTTGCTTCTGATCTCTATCAAGGCTTTGTGTTTGAGAAGAATGAAAAAACAGGCGAGTTAGAGCCGAAGGTACTCAATAATCGTTATATCTCAACAGTAGTTACCCGGAATCCTTACGAGATGGCTCAGGATAAGTTAAAGGCTATTGAATCACCAATTCTAGATAGCTTAAAACCTACCTTGGTAAGCAGGGAACAGCTAGGTACTAAGGAGGAAGTTAAAGAGTTGGGTCAGTATTCACCTAATAAGGGACGCTTTTCTCTGTTTAATCGGAGTTTATATCTTTTGAAAAATCTCGTCACGAAACCCTCTAAGACGATTTCTCATATTAGAGAATTTGGTTTTGGGGCGGCTTCTCTGAAGCCGCCAGATAAATGGACACCACTATTAATGCCGAATAGTGAATTTATGACTAAAGATGGTAAAAAAATTGATGCTCCAGTACCTTTACTTATAGACGATACACCTAATAATAATGGTGGTAATAAACCTGGGTTCGGCTACCAGCCTGAATTTCTGTCAGAATTAAGAGACCCAAAAAAGTTTATTGAGATGACAGTTACGTCTGGCATTAATAAAGAAACAGACGTATTTGATCCGAGGAAAACTGATTTTTATCAGAAATTAGTTAAAGAGATGATTTTACCGCTTGAAGATAAAGGACCAGAAGAGTTTTTAAAAACTAAACAGTGTGAAGTTAAGCCAGAGGCATTTAATGCCATTGTGGAATTTAAAAGAAAGCATGAAAATGATGTTATCACAGATAAAAAAAGCGCCACCTCTAGACCATTAGTCTCATATCAAGCAATTCATAACGCTAATAAAGCTGGAATATATGAGCAGCAGTTCCTTAAAACGGTTAGTAAAGAACAGCTTTATGCTTCAGCTAAAGCGTAATTAGCATTTCAGCTCTTTTTTTACTACGTAAAGAGAGACTGTTGCTGAATATCCAAGTTAAAGGCTGAGGAGGACGAACGCCCGCACAGTCAATTTGCAGCGATATCGAGCCTGCGACATCAGTCTCGTATGCGAGCAAACAGAAATACAAGCTTCGCTTATACTGCGACTAAAGTATTCTGATCTATTTTCAAGCCAGGCCCCTGTGTGATACTAATGAAAACAGATTCCATATAAGTACCTTTAGATGCAGCTGGTTTATTTTTTTTAATTTCTTGCACAGCTGCAACTAAATTAGCGAATAACTCATCTTGAGAAAAACTAGATTTACCAATCGGTAAATGTACAACAGCACCAGTTTTTTCAGCCCTGAAAGTAACTTTACCAGCTTGAAGATCTTTTACGGCTTTAGCTACATCAGCAGTAACCGTACCATCTTTAGGGTTAGGCATAAGACCTCTTGGACCTAATACTCTACCCAATTTACCTAAAAGAGGCATAGTATCTGGAGTTGCGACTAATACATCGAACTCCATCCAGCCGTCTTGAATCTTTTGAACTAATTCTTCTGTTCCAGCAAAATCAGCACCAGCATCTTTAGCAGCTTGCACTTTTTCACCTTTTGCGATAACCGCAATTCTTGTTTTTTTACCAGTACCAGAAGGTAGTACTACTGAAGATCTTACCTGTTGGTCATTAGCTTTAGTATCTATTCCTAATTGAACAGATAATTCAAAAGTCTGATTAGTATTCTTAGAACCAGAGTCTTTGATAAACTTTTTTAAAGTATCGATAGCAAGCCTAGCATCTGTATCAGTATTAAACTGTTCCGCTACTGCTTGAATCTGTTTTTGTCTTTTCGTTAATTTCGCCATTTTAAAACCTCAAAAATTTCCTTATTTATAATTAGCTTAAAACCACAACACCCATGCTTCTTGCAGTACCAGCGATGATTTTACAAGCTGCGTCTTCGTCATTAGCATTTAAGTCAGGCATTTTCTGTTTAGCAATCTCAAGAATCTGAGCCATAGTAATAGTTCCAACTTTATCCATGTGTGGCTTAGCAGAACCTTTTTCTATCTTAATTTTTTTCTTGATAAGAACAGCTGCTGGAGGCTCTTTAAACTCAAGTTCATAAGACCTGTCTTCAAAAACTGTTATAACAACAGGGATGATATAGCCTTCTTTATCTTTAGTACGCTCGTTATAGACTTTACAAAAGTCCATAATGTTAACACCATATTGACCTAAAGCTGGACCAACTGGAGGTGCTGGATTAGCTTTCCCCGCTTGAAGCTGTAAATTTATGTAGCCTAATATCTTCTTTTGCTTAGCCATGCTTGCCCTTTAAATAGAGTTGA
>RFQS01000259.1 GCA_009924885.1 Pseudomonadota bacterium
TTGATCAAGATGGATATTTAAAGATAGTTGGTAGAAAGAAGGATCTATTGATTACTGCTGGTGGTAAAAATATCGCTCCCTCTCATATAGAGCATAAGCTTATGCAAAGTGATTTTATAAGTCAGATAGTGGTAGTAGGTGACAGGGAAAGATATTTAGCAGCTCTTATAGTTCCAGATAGGGACGTAGTTTTTAAATGGGCTAAAGAAAATAATATTACTGTCGATTTTACGAAGCAGCTTCAAGATTCTAATGAATTAATCAAACAATTAGAAAAAGAAATTTATAAGTTTAGCGTTGAGCTTGCTGGTTATGAATCTGTGAAGAAATTCGCTTTACTGGATCATGAATTAACTATAGATAGCGGCGAGCTTACGCCTACTCTTAAAGTTAAGCGTAAATTCGTGATGGAAAAATATGCAGATAAAATAAAAGAGTTATTTTAATAAGAGTTTACTTTACTGCTTGTAACTAAGAATTTCTTTATAAGCCATATTTATAGATTTTAAAAATATTATCTGAATTTAATTCATTCATATCCATGCGTACTAAGCGAGCTTGATAAGGTTTACATTGAGCTGTACAACGTAACATGCTTAGGGTGACAGGGCTTCCAGGTAAGCCATCTATGAGAGTGAACACATGGTCTGCATCATAAGGCATAACATTAATGCCATCTACTGCGATAATCTGGTCTCCGACCTGTATTCCCGCCCGCTCTGCGGGCGTATTCGGGTAAACGCTGATGACGACACTGTTTTTATTTTTTTGATGTAAGTATTTTACACCTAAAATGCCACGATTTGATTTTTCATAAGTAGCTGTTTCTGAGTCTGCATAAAGCCTGTAGGACTCTGCTTTGCTTGGTGTAAATGTAAAAAAGCTTAAAACCAGAGCTATCTTTAGAATAAAAGAAAATCTAGTTCGAGGTATTATGAATTTAAAATTATCATCTGTCATCTGATAATATTTTTATACCTCGAAATGGTCTTTAATTTTTATCTTCAATCAATTCATCATTAAAATCTAAATCTTCAAACTTAAGACCTAATAAAGAGTCTTCCATTTCTTTAATTTCATCAATAAATTCCACCAAGGAAGTAAAGTTTTTAAATATTGAAGCATAGCGAATATAAGCAAGTGCGTCAGCTTCTTTAAGTCTTTTCATAACCAGTGAACCTAGCTCCTGCGAGCTGATTTCACGGTGATATTTTTTATAAATTTCAGATTCTACGTCATCTACTATTCTGTCGATGGTGAGGGTGCTGAGCTGTGTCTTACTACAAGCTCTTACTATACTCTTAAGCAGTTTTTCTCTAGAGAATACTTCTTTATTTAGGTTACTTTTAATAACGATTATTGGAAGCTGTTCTAAACGTTCATAACTTGTGAATCTTTTAGAGCATTCTGCACATTCACGGCGACGGCGAATTGCCGCCCCATCATCAATGGCACGGCTTTCAAGAACCCTTGTATTATCAGAACTACAGAAAGGGCAACGCATACTTTTAACTAAGACTTATATATCGGTTAATTTGTTCCCTGACGCCAGATTTTTTCTTTATCTTCGACAAGTTGTTCTACCTGTTTCTTTAAATCATATATTTGCTTTTGGTAACGCATGGTAATATCACGTTCTTGTTTTTTGAGTAAAAAGTCTATATCTACTGGCGCTTTAGCGATAGTATCAGAAGAAGTGTTCTCTAACTGTAATTTAAGCTCACTTGCATAATTCTCTTGTTCAGCATTTTTGTATTCTAGCTCTTCTATAGTTCTTTGCAGAGCTTCAAACTCTACATAAGCTTGGTCTATGACGGTATTCTTCTCTTGTAACTGGGTTTCTAGTTTTTCGGACTGTTTTTCTAGAGTTTTAATTCTTTCATGCAATATAGAAATACTTGAACTTTCAGATTTTTGTTCTCTAAGATCGTGCTCTAATCGGCTGATTTTTTCTTTAGCTAATTTATCTTTTTCAGAAAATTCGCTTAAAAGCTGAAAATAATCTTTAGTGATGCTTCTGAGTTGCTCTCTAGGAGAGAGTTCTTTGAAGGGAGCTAAACTGGGTATATGTTCTGCGAACTGTTCAGCAAAGGAACTAATGTGGTGAATATCATCAAAAGATAGACCACTAGAAACTAATTCATTAATCTTTACTACCAGTCTTACTATTGATTTATGATAAGAGCCATCTACTGGAATCTGTAAACCTAGAAAATCCTCATAGTGAATTAAAGTAGGCTCATCTATGCCAAGTTCACTACATATTTCTTTTCTAGATATATAATCGCCCATTTATTTTTGCCATTTTTTAATGCTGATATTCATCAACATAGTCTGGAGCGGCCTTTGGAAGTTCCTTATTTATTGTACTTGGTTGTTGATTCATCTGCTCAGTCTCTTCACCAGAAATTTCGGGATTTTCAAATTCCTCATCTTTAGTTTCTTTAGATTTAGTATTTTTTTGCTTTTCTACTTTAGGTTTTTCTATCTTAGGTTTCTTTACCTCTTCCTTTAGAACGTTAGCTTTTATACGAAAATTATCATTGCAGG
>RFQS01000260.1 GCA_009924885.1 Pseudomonadota bacterium
AAGATGAGACTGTTTCCAAGCGCAGAAGTTGTAGTTTGGAAACAGTCTCAAGAGGTGTTTTCTTATGGTTTACGTTGATAACTCTGCTATAAATCAATATCAGGGAGTTTCTTATAATTCTGACTCAGAAGATTTTAATCTTTTGAATTTAGAAAATCTGAGTGAAGACCTGTCCCCAGAAGAGAGAGAGAGATTAATTAATTTTTTTAGTGAAGCTGTTCATACTGAAAATAAAGATGAGGCACAGGCTAGATTCCGCGAGTTAAAAGCTCTAAGAGATATGAGTAAATTTAAACGAGACGTATCTTTAAATGCGATGCTTACTTCTCCTGGATATGATTCGATAAGGCATTCACAAAATTATCAAGAAAGTTCAACAGCTTACCTGGCTTTTGATAATTTAATTTCTGATTTAGAAAGTGTATTAGGATCTAAGTAGTTTTAATGTTAGTGTGATCATGCTTCTCATGAAGTGAAGATTTGTTAGTGCTGGGTTGATATGAAATGCTAGAATCAGCTTGCTAACAGATGTCTAATAGTCTTGAGAATCAGATAAATATAGTAGTTTCAGAATTGCCTGTGGTTGTTAGGCTTGATGTTTATTTAGCTGGGCTGGAATCGCTGAATTTAACTAGATCCTTTATTGGGACCTTGATTGAGGATGGGCAGATTTCACTAAATGCTAAAGTGGTAAAGGCTTCTCATAAAGTTAAGAACAGCGATGCGATTTCTATTAATTTGCCACCACCAAGGAGTTTAGATATATTGCCAGAGGCTATTCCTTTGAATATTATCTTTGAAGATGAATATCTTTTAGTTTTAAATAAGCAAGCTGGTTTAGTGGTGCACCCTTCATCTAATACGGTGAATGGCACTCTAGTAAATGCTCTTCTGCACCATTGTAAAGATAGCTTATCTCAAATTAATGGTGTCTTAAGACCAGGTATCGTACACCGTCTTGATAAAGATACTACAGGTTTAATGCTTGCCTGTAAAAATGATTTAGCACACAAGCGTTTAGCAGAGCAGATTAAGAATAGGGAAGTTGAAAGATATTATCAGACTTTAGTTTTAGGAAATTTAAGAGAAACTAGTGGTTCTGTAATTAAACCTATTGGGCGTGATCACAATGATAGGAAGCGGATGCGTACTTTTGAAACGCTAGAGCACGCTAGGTATGCGAAAACTAATTGGCAGTTATTAAAAAGGTATAAATATAAAGCTTCTCAAGATCCTTTTACACTGCTTGAATGCAAGCTGGATACAGGTAGAACTCATCAAATTCGTGTTCATATGAATTACATAAAGCATCCTATTATTGGTGATGCTGTTTATGGCATAGAGAAAAATAAGCTAAAAGCATATAGACCGCTTTTACATTCATATAAATTAGAGTTCACTCATCCTATTACGGAGGAAAGGATGAAATTTGAAATAGATTTACCTGAAGATTTTAAAACTTCCCTAAGTTTTCTCGAAGAGAATCTACACTAATAGCAAGCTTAGAAATAAAAACGTAAAGCATAGCTTTAAGATGGGACGAAAACGCAGAAATTGGAGTTCTGCTACGCGTGCCATGATTACTTTTGAGCTTCAGCAGCACCTTCAGTTATAGCTCCTCTCTTCGCTACAACTTTAACAATAATTTCACCGCTAGGATCTAGAAGTTCTAATTTATCACCTAAATTTAGATCACCAAAGTTAATCATATCGGCAGGTTTTTTTAGAACAGAAATATCTATTTCGAAATCTTCTGGAATATCTCTTGGCAGGCATCTAACGTTCATTTCAGTGAATTGAGTCACTATATCACAACCCATTTTAGCTGCCGGTGAATCACCTACGAATCTTAGAGCTACTTTCGTATTAAGTTTATTACCACTCTTAACTTTATAAAATTCAATATTTAAAATTTCGCCAGTAACGAAGTCTTTCTGTATATTACGAATAAGAGTTTCATATAGAGTCTCATTATCTTTAAGTTCGATTAAATGCTTATAGTCTTTAAAGCTTACTTTTTTAAAATCCTTACCATTCACTTGGATGTCAATAGCCTTTTCTAATTCTGGCCCATAAATCGTAGCTGGAATTAAGCCTTCTCTCCTAAGAGCTCTTGGTTTACTATTTTCTTTACGCTTTTCAATTTTAAGTTCTGTAGCCATGTCTTGATTTCCTGAACTTATAGATAATAGCAAAATATAGTCTGTTTTATCTAGTAATTTTTAGTTAGTTTGGGGGATATTTTAGGTGATGGTCTTGAATGCACTAGGTTCTGCGAGTATGGGAAATGATGTAGGCATTAGGACTGGCCTCGGTAATTTAGCGGATAAATTAGGTACCCCTAATAATTCTAAAGTTAATGCTAAATCTATTAATACTCAGTTAATTAACAATACTCAACAGGTTAATTTCGAAGGATTTATTGCTCATCAATTAAATGCAGATAAATTAAAAAATTTAA
>RFQS01000027.1 GCA_009924885.1 Pseudomonadota bacterium
CCAAATGAAATCACACAACTCATACCTTTAATCCTAGTCATAGTTACAACCATTTTTCTATTTAAAGCAGCTGAGGTACGCTTTGATTGCAAGTATGTTTTTTGGCTCTGCTTTGGTTTCAATGTGAGCATCTGGATGATTGATAATCTAGCTGGTGGCTTACAGAGATCTTTTTTCTATCCTCTGTTTTTTTTCTTTCTCTGGATGTTCGCTAAAAGAGCTTGGCTAGCCGTTTTTCTATCATTACTCATTCAGGCTTTTATATATCCCATAGTGTTTATAATCTCCTTAGCTATTCTATTTTTAGATTTAATATATAAAAAACTTATACAGGAAAATATCTCTAAAACACAGCTAACGACAACCGTTTCAGGAACAGCTTTTGGAATTTTAGTAATTTACATTAGATATCTATTCTTTACAGATACCCTGATATCAGGATATCTGTACGAAGAACTACTGCTAAAACATTATTTAGTTTATGTTTCACCTACAGTAATAATGATTATTTTGACGCGTTTTTTTTATAAACTTGAAACTAGTTTAGTAGAAGATAATTCAATAATAGTAAATAAACTCGACACTTCAGCTAAACATTTTTTAAAACATAATGCTAGAGCTATTCTTGTCATCTCTGTATTATTTATGAGCTTTAATTTTTGGCATGATAACTTAATTAAAATTAGTAAAAATGAATATAAGATTTATAAATTCCTAAAAAGCACAGCGAAAAACTCTCTCATATTAGCTCCTATGAATATAGCTGATAACATCCCCGCCCTTTCATATCGCAGTGTTTTAATAAACTCCACAGCAAAAATGCCAGTCGGCAAGAAATATTCATTAGCCATGAAAGAAAGGCTTAAAGACGCAGAGAGCATATACTCAGCTCACGATATTCAAGTGATGTCTAAATTAATCAAAAAATATGGCATAGATTTTATCGTAATTAATTTAGACGAACACGGAAAAGTTTCTAACGGCAATACTATACTTCAAAGCTTAGCTTCAAGTGACAAAGTGGTTTTTAAAAGTAAAGACTATGTGATAATCAAAGTTTCAAGCCTTCTGAAGCAAAGGGAGAAAGCATAATTTTCTTATGCTTCTCATAGACAGCTACTTCTGTGATGTTAAACTCTTTTAAAATCGTTTCAAGTTTATCATAATTTTTACCTAAATCATGTGCTGCATGAGCATCACTAGCAATAGTAAAGCTGATACCCTTCTCTTTAGCCATTTTAATTAAATCAAAATGTGGATACTGCTCCCCAATAGGCTTACGATATCCAGCTGTACTGATTTCCATAGACAGATCAGCTGCTTTAATAATATCTAAAGTCTCACTATATAAATCTGTTAGATCCTTACTAGGAAAGAATTTAAAAATTTTAATTAAATCTAAATGAGCAAGTGAGTCTACTAGACCAGACTTCGCTGTTTTTTGAATTAATCGATAATACTCAATATAAAGATCATCAATATTATATTTATCGTACTCACTGATGTAATGAGGATGATCAAAAGGAAAATCAAAGACAAAGTGAACTGAACCTAAAATAAAATCTAAGTCATCATAATGTTTCTCTGTCCATAATTTACCCTCAGTACTAGTCTCTGGGTCATTATCTAGCTCTATACCAGCACGCAACTTAAGATCTGGATTGCGTTCCTGAAGCCTCTTAATTTCATCAAAATCAACTCCAGCCTTATATCTATCATGATCAGTCAGAGCTACATCAGTCAAACCTATAGCCCTAGCTCTATCTGCCCAAGGCTGCAAGACTTCTTCTCTATAATGAAGATCGTCTCTGTGAGCCTGAGGATGGTTATGATAATCAAACTTTAGCATGATAGTCTTCTTGAACCAGAAGTTCTGCATCTGGAATAAGTTTTAGAATATCTTTTAAACGAATTATAGGAGTGTAATGAATACCAAGATCAAACATCCTTGATTCCACTGCTTTAGAAATATCTACAAGCCCTATAACTTGAATTATCTGAGCATCAGCTTCTTCACTAACTTTTCTAATTAATTTCACCAAAGTATCTGAATCTCTAACCTGATCCTGAACTAGACAAACCTTAGCTCCCTGTTTTAAAGGACCTTCTATCCATTTAGAAAAACCAAACTGCCTTGGCTGATTTCTGACATAAAATGATGTTAATTCTTGTCCCCTAATATAAGCAAGTAGAGCTGTCGTAGATGGTAGAGAGTAAGTTATAGAAGAATTAGAGCCTATAGCTTCAACTTGGTCTTGCAGATTATGCAGAATTGCCATACTTGCAAGAAATAATCCCTCAGCCGATAAAGTCACCTCTTTAACATCTAGGGCGATATCAGCGATTTGACCATTAGTTAATATATTATCCCTACGAAATATAGCATTTTGGGCTAATTTTTCGAGCAACTTCTGCTTGACTTCTTCAAATCTCATCGAGATTAACTTCGTGTCAAGTCTAAAATCTTGGCTAGCTGAACTGTCTGGATTATCCATTGAAAGAAAATTGTAGCAGATTCATACTAAATCAAGAATCATCAGCTATTTCATTAATACCAATTATACACATTTTAAACAAAAAGTAATACAATTTAACATGGGCACGTAGCGGAACAAACAAGTTCAAGGCTGAAACGCAGAAATTGGAGTTCCGCTACGCGCCCAAAAATAAATTAGGCACCTAATTCTAAGGTGACCTAATTTGGATTGAAAACAATTGAGCTTAACAGCCACGATTCAAAAAACTCAAGACCCATTAACCACCATGCAATACAGCTCGGTTAATGATCTTTTGCCTGCAATGCAGCAGAACTCAACTAATGGTGCTTTACTTGCAGAGAAAAATAAAATACAAAAAGATGATATAACCTCGATCACGACTGAGGTTCCAGATCTACGAAAATTAGATATAGAAAGTATAAAGCAGTCAATTAAACAAAAAAGATCTCGATTAAGCTCTTTCAGCAATCCAGATGATGAAAATTGGTCTAGAGCTGATCAATTCAATAAATTCAAAACAAGAGCAGATAGATATTTAAGCTCAAGACCAGCTATATACAATGCGATAGTAACTGCTCTTGGCGATGATTTAGCTGCAACTATGGCGGGCTTACTCCGCAACGTCTCAGAAGGTGTTTTAAATTTTGCTAATGCCTCGGAGGAAGCCTTTAAAGGCTTACTAAAATTTATCTTAAATGTTTCTAGTATAAGTGTTACTGAAAGCATTATCAAAACTGCTGCAAAATTCATATTACCTAAACACATGCGCGATGATGCAAGAAACATTATGCGCTTACCATTTGAAAGCCTTGCAAATAAAGAGCTTTTAGCAAAAGAACTTGAAAATATTTTATTAACTGGTCCAAGAGATCATTTAAATAATTTTGAATTAATGGAAGGCTTTAGTAAAGAGC
Organism: Pseudomonadota bacterium; assembly: GCA_009924885.1. Lineage (GTDB taxonomy): Bacteria > Cyanobacteriota > Vampirovibrionia > LMEP-6097 > LMEP-6097 > LMEP-6097. The sequence goes on from RFQS01000027.1 coordinate 3,413, forward strand.
AGAAAATAGTTGAACTTTTCAAAGCAAATGAAGCTTTAAAATTCGCACAAACTTTCAAGCCCAGTGACAATGAGATAGAAAAAATAAAAAACTTTCAGCTCGGGGTCAGGTTCTTTGAAAGTGGTATTAAAGGTAGTCTATGGGCTTCTATTCCATTCTTAAACCGCCTCTTTAGAACTCATGTATTAGGAGCAGAAGGCTTCACTGGTCTAAAAGGAGTTCAGGAGACTGAAAAGCATACAATGAACCCTCTACAGAAGTTAGCAGTGGGGATGTCTCTTAGTTTTGGATTTATTTTTCAAGGAGGGGTAATTGCTTTGAATAAAATGAGTGAGAATGGTAATAAATTTGCGAGCTGGGTTATTAATAATACAGGCTTCTCCCAAGGACTATTTCCAACTAAATCAGCAATATATTTCAATCAAGGACTAGCCTATGATGCCTCACGTCTCGCTAACTCACAAGGAAAAGCAGAGATCTTTGAAAGCGGCTTAATAACATCGTTATTTACTCCTATCTTATATTTTGGTGATATATTCACTCGCTTTATTGGTAATATGGCTGATAAAAATTTAGCAAACAAGTATGGTATTCAAGAAGGTATATTAGTCAAAAAAGACCCTAATGCAAAAGGACTATTAGCGAATTTCAATAAACACTTCCCTCATGAAATCCATCACGGAGAGATGATACCTAAAACAGATCACGATCCAAACCTCAAACGTGATGCTAAACTAGCTCATGCCGATATGACTATCTCTAAGATATTCTTACACTCTCTAACTGTCTTTGCTACAAGAATATTTATCAATAAAGAGACTAAATCCTTCGCTAAGAGTCATGCCTAGCTTTATGAAACATAAAACCAGCTTGAGCTAAATCATAAATCCATTGATCAAATAAAAACTGATCTACTCTAGATTCACCATACTCATAAACAGCAGTATTAAGAGCCTTTTGTAATAAATTAGCTTGACCTAAACCACTATTAAGTTCTATAACAGCTAAATCTAAATCAATATCCTTTTCTATACGACTAGAGTTTTTAGCTTTCACCTCTTTAATTAAGCTTTCTAATTTACTTAAAGACTCAGCCTGAGACTTACCTGAACAGAGAATAACTTTTTCACCTTTAAAATTATAATAATAATTAAGCCCACCAAAGCAATTCTCTTCACAGATAACTTTAAAATTTTTCAAATCACTATTAATCCATTCTCCGCTATCGACCTCATGAACAGTAGATTCAGAATTTTCAGAAAATTCTCGACTAACATAAAGATATGGAATATAGTCAAATAGACCATTTAGCATAAATACATTGCTAAAATCACCATCTAAGTTATATACTTTTATCTCATTTTTTCGAGCATATTCTTTAGCATGCTCTGGAATTGCTTTTTTAAGTATATTTTCTCCATAATGGTCTAGAAGAATCTGTAATTTATTAGCAAAATATGGAGGCATAATAAGTATAGGCTCACCATAAAACAGTTTTGCACCCTGACCAGCATTCACCGTTACTTTACCCGCATTCACTGAAAATAAATACCCTTTAACGCCAGTTAAACTCTGGAAACTACGCATGGCAAAGAAAAGTTCAGGAGCAGGATATTCAGCATTAATTACTAAACCTGCCTCTAAAAAGCTATCCACCAGCTGTTCATAGAAAGCTTCTTGAATAAAAGCTTTAGCATTATTAGGAACAAATTCTTGCATCACCACATCATCAGTACTTGAATACTCTAAAATAAAATCTAGAATTCGTTCTTTATCTGTGCGAACATTAAGCCTACCACTAATACCCCTACCACCAGATTCTTTACTGGACTTCAAAAGCCATTCATCTAAGTGTCCAGCCTTCAAACGAACTAATTCTTCGCTAATATAAAGAGACAATTCTGTTTTAGTTTTAAAACGATTCTGCTTAAAGTTAATCTGAATCAAAGAATTAATTTGTGCTTTCTCTAAAATCGAAGCAAGCTCAGTCTTGGCATACATTTGACGCATATTAAGATATGACCAAACTTCTGGAACTTCTATCTCTTGCGTAAACCCACTTATATACTGTGGATGAGTATGAGCTGACATCGTAACATCTGGATCTGGCAATCCAGGTGATGGTTCCAGCAATACTACTGCATGCACAAAGCCATATTCATTTAACTTAAATTTTTCATGTGAATTTTCAAATGGTGAAATAAACTCAATACCTTTATTAAATAGTTCTTCCACTTTAAATGAAGTATAGAGCTGCCTAATTTTTCCTTCTTCAGTAAGATATGGCGTAAAAGCAGCAATCGTAGAGAAAGTTCCACGATTAAGAGTATCTGCTTTAGCCTCTCTAAATACAGGAGACCTCAGAACTAGAGGCAAGTCCCAAGAGTGTTTCCCTGGACTACTAATACCCGCTATATAAATAATCTTATGCTGCGCCGAATTCAAACCAAATAACAAATCAGCTCTAGCAGTATCACCTTTAATAATAATGGGTAGAGGATGCCTATCATGATAATTTCTCACAAAATTTCTTAAAGCCCTCATACAGTCCCAGAAACGCTCTTCTATGCAAATAGTCTGATGTTGATAACCGATTGGAATCAAACCATTTTCATAATCACCAATTAATAAATCTCTATAAGTTTGAGAAGTCTCTTGCAGAACAGTATATTCTGAAACCAGCTTCCACAAAAGCTTATAAATATTAGTACCACTAGCAGCACTAAACTTAAACATTTTCTCTCTAAGCTTATTTGACAAATAATATTCATTATCAAATCCATAAACCTCACCAGCAGAAAGTCTATGAAAAGCGTAAGGAGGATAATCCTCTTCATGAATATTTAGATATTGGTCAAAGAAAATACCTAACTGATTAATCATCAAATTATGATCAGCAACCGAAATACTAAGAGTAATTAAAAAATTATAATAAGCTAACTCAACAAAAGAAGTAGCTATCTCCAAACCTAGATCTCCTAGCTTAGCTTTCAGAGCATCAGCTAATTTAGCAAATATACCTTTACTACCCTGATGATCTCCAAAGATATTAATAAACCCAACCTTAGCTTCAGATTCATTTTGAGCAAGACTAAAACTAGAACAAAGGGTTAAAACTTCAGGAACAAAGCCCGAGAGATATTTAGAAAAAACTTCCATCAAAGCAAGTAGTTTAGCTGCTTGACTGATCTTAGTTTTCAATTCTGCATGAGAACTAATAAGCTCTAAATATTCAGCACAGTACTGAGGAATCAGATTAGTAATATGATGTATTTCTCTATACTGACTTAATTCTTCTTTAAAATTATTCAGTGCCTCTATTTTATAAATTCTAAAAGCATTTTCCTGCTTAGCTTTCGCCCTTAAATCTATACTCTTGAAAGCATCAGTACTGATTAGATCAGCTTCTTTCGTAGAGCCAGCCTGCTTTACTATTCGGCTACTACTCTCTATAAATATAGGCTCCTCATTTTGCACATATAGCTTAAGAATTCTCTCATTAAAATCTTTAAATAATGAACTTACATAACTAATATTTTCTTTACTCTCACCATTTAGAACCCAGCGCCCACCTAAGATTAACCATTGTTCGAAACTTAAGTTGTGATTCCAGTAATCGTCATCGGTTAGACGAGCATCTTTCATTCCTTCTAACTTACTTAAAGTGCAAATACTATGTTCGTATCTTTCTAAAACCCTTATAGAAACAGAACTCTTTTTCGCTGATTGATATTTCTGTTTTAGAAGATCTTTCTTTAAATCTATATATCTCTTAGTTTCATTAAAGAAACTCTCATAGATTTTAGCTTCACTCTCATCAAGTGACTTCTGTAGCATAAATTTAATATGTAATTTTGCGAAAGTTCCTTCCTCATCGACTTCCTCTGCCCATTTATCATATATACTTTGAGCTACCATATGGCTAGCTACAGTACCACCAAGTGCAAGCCATTCTTTGGTCGAATCATAGTCAAGAAAAGGCTTTTTAGCCTGTTGAGGATTATCAACTAATATCAGTAATGAATCTAGATTACGCATCTTCATTAGTGTGCGTAATTTTACTAAATTAGTTAAAAGGCAAATTAATTCAGTATGATTAGAATTCAGCTGAATAATATCTACGCCTTGATAGGCTAAGAGAGGGTTTTTATAAAAACCTTTTTTATAAGTCTCTAAATATTTAATCTCTGGGCTAATTTCACGTAATTTAATAAGAAGCTGTGCAGCATTAGTTTCATCAGTCTTCTCTAGATTACGCTTAATCAAAGGCCATTTTTCTATCTGAGAACCATAAGTCATCAATGAAGCAATAATCTGCTCACGATTAAGAGGCTGCTCTAATTTTATTAATTCCATAGATAGCTTATCTAAAGCATCATCTGCAATATTTTTAAATTCACCAGACATAAAAATATCTGGATCGACATAAGGATCAAAAACTTTTATCTCCTTAGGAAGCTCATGGTTAGTGATCTGCTCATGATAGAAAGATTCTATTTCTGCAAGCGAAGTATTTTTAATAAAACGCTTCTGTTTTAATAAAAGAGCCATTAAATACTGATTAGCATTTTCTCTTTCATCAGAAACATTACCTTTATAAGAAGCATTTAACGCAATGGTAAGATCCTGATATGCTTTTGCTGTCCCATTTCTTGAATTAGCTGCATCTATAGCCTTATTCATCAGCTCTATTCTTTGGAATATGCCAGTCTCATTAATAATCCTAGAATATTTTATTAGCTCAGCAAAAAAAGCTCCCTGTCTATGTTCTGGCTTATTATCATTTAAAGCATGGAGAATAAATAAGGGTTCTTTAGTAATACAGTAGCCTGTAGATGCCATGGTCCCGTGTTCCATAATATGGATACCGACTTTAGTATTATCTCTTGAATTAATGGTGTCTCTTACTTGATAACCATCTATATCAAAAGTCTGAAAAACTCCCTGAAAACTAATCGCTTTAGAATACTGTATAGCTCTACAGGTATTTTCTATAACCTTCGCAGAACCAGCACTAGAACTAGAATCGAAGAAAGAATTTTCAGTTTCACTTACTAAGTCTATATAATTCTTACCAATATTAAGAGATTCTTTATCATCAGCTCCTAATATACGCCCCATTAAATTAGTCACAGAAGAAACGACATTTTTACCAAAATCAATTCTAGAAGGAGCTACCGTAAAATTAAAATAGTAATCAGCAGGTATGGATCTATCGGTCTCGACTATAACTCTCTCTATATCAGCTCCAGACAGTAACTCTTTATAAATACTTGAATCAAAATATCTAAATTTCGTTTCGATAAACTCTTTAGTAAATTTATAATCTATCTCACCTTTCAGAAAATTACTGTATTCACTTACCTTAGCACTAGGACTTAAGTCTAGATTATTCTTTAACTGAAAATACCTTTCTTTACAATAAGTGAAATGATCTTCGCTTTGGTGTTTAATTAAAGCTAAGCTAGCAGTATCTTTTTCCGCGTCTCTATAAGTAGATAAGATTTCTAGAATTACCGAAAATTTATCCGCTTTAGTTTTCAAAATTTGAATATCTAAATCATCCTGTAACTGATAAAGATCAAAAATTAATTCAGCAGCATTTAATATAAGCTCTTTATAATATGTTTTTCTAGCCAAAACCAGTTCATAGCTTAGCTTTTGAGCTGAAGCATAAGTGGAAATTTCATCCTTAAGTAATTTAATAAAATCGTCTATTAATGGACCAAATAAAGTCGTTTCTAATTGATAATGAAATACCTTGTTAATAGTACTAGCATTCTTTATAGCAGTGTAAAGCCCCTCAGCAAGACTAATAGCTAAATCTTTAGCATTCTGCCATTTAATGCTTGGCGTAGCAGTTTCAGGATCAGTAACGATAGAGATAGAAGCATTCTCAAAGAAAGAATCAACCATATCAGCTACATGAATAAAATCCTGAGTTACAAAAGTATAAGGAATAGCTAAAACTCTCTGCTTAAAAGAGTTTTCATCATTCTCAACATAAAGATTCTTACCTAATAAAATCCTTGCAATAATATGCCCCGATCTTTCTGAAAGTCTCTGCACATAAACGACAGACTTTTTATTAATAGCGGGTGTCTTTTCTGCAAGCTCAATAAGATCAAATATTTTTAAATGTAAATTTTTATCAAAATTACTCAAAGCCTCCACTAATTTCAGATAAGAACTTCTTTGTTTAATATGCTCGTAAATAAAGTCAGTGAGAGTATCAGAAAATTCTTGAATGAATTTTTTAAGCTGATTAACAGCTTTCAGTATCCTTGCTCGTGGAATTTCATTCTGCTTTAGAATAAAACTTAAATCATCAAGAATGATATTTAGATCTAATTTAGCCGTAGCGAAATACTCTTCTTTCTGAGACAGACTTACAGGACTTTCATTCTTTAAAGTATCTCTAAATTCATCACTTAACTTAATGTAGAATTGATAAATCTCTTTACTAAGAGTAGTTAATTTCTCTGTAATTAATTTAGAACTCTTCAGTATTCCAGCATTAATTAAAATAGGTCCCTGTTCATGAGCGACTCTCGAACCACGCTGAGCAATTAAATCAGAACCTAAATGCTTAAGAGCTTTGTCTAAAACCTTGTAATAAGTCTTCGCTCTCTCTTCACTGTAAGTATCATTAAGGCTGTTAAATAAGTCAACAGAGGCCATACCAGAAAAAGGATCATCAAGATGCTTTACATAAAGTGCTTCCAGTGTTTCCATGTCATAAGCCTGTGCACCTGTTAAGGAGCGGTTTCTAAGAATCTGTACTAAAGTAAATTCTTCTATCTCAGTTAAACTCTGTTTATTTTTTTTATTTTTTAAAACTATCTCTATAAAATTACTTAAATGAGCTCCCGCATCATAATACTTAGTAGTCTTCTTATCTGCTTCAAAAAAATTTAAGAGCTTCTTTAAATCGCTGTCATTTATCTTAGAAATGAAATCATAGAACCTACTATACAGAAAATCTTGCTCCTTAGACTTCCTTAGACTCGCATAATAAAAAGCATATAGATAGAGAGGTGAAAATTCTGATTTAATCTCGCTATCTATGTGTAGGATATTAGTTTGTGAATCATAAAATAGAATATGATGCAAACGTTCTGAAACCCTTATATCGACTGAAGAGTCTAAATTTTTAAAGAATACACTCAAATCTGGAGAATTTCTTAAAAACTCATTTAAATCTTTAACGAAACTAGCATCTAAGCTCCTAGAGCGAACTTTCCCCATTATGATCTCTAAATTATAATCTTTAAACGCATTACCAAGACTTGGCTCCCAATGAGTAAAACCCGGATCTATTAGTGATTCTTTAGTGAAGATATAAAGCTCTATCATGCAATTAAGATAAAGAAGTTATTAGGATTTCTACTAACTAAGCTTATTTCCCTTGGCTTCTTTAAATAGATTGTACTTGTAGAATGGGGAGAAGTAAAGCAAGGGACTGCCATGGGGTTCTATTTGCTAATATATATTTAAACTTATATGATTCTTGAAGAGACGGTTTTTGGGTTCGATTTAGGCAAAGGAAGCATAGGCTACTGTGCAAGGCGTGGAGCTGAGATCATCGACCTTGGCAGCATGCTTATCCCTGCTGCACATGCTAGCACCCAAGATATAGCTAAACGCCGCAGAACTTTTAGAACCAGACAAGCTCATAAAAAAAGAGAGTTATGGTTAAATAAAATCTGGTCAGAAGCTGGATTAACACCCTTAATAGAGTTTTATGAAGATATAAATAAGAATAAAAGTATTCGAGTTAAAGCTGCCGATGATAAGTTAAAAGCAGAATACACTGCTAAAAATTCTAATACGATTTATAACTCAGCTTTACTTAGAGTAGCCTTAATGAATTATTCAAGTAATCCTGCCCAAGATTTAGCCACTCTAATTCAAGGACAAGCACTTAACGAATGGCAGATATATAAAGCTCTGCATGCAGCTATTCAGCATAGGGGTTACAAACATAGTGATTATAAAGATCATGAAACAGAAAACACTGAAAATGCAGCAGAAGCTCTAGATGATGCTAAAGAAAATTATGAAGCAGTTCAAGAATATGAAAAAGCCCTTCAAGAGACGTTTAGTGCTAAAGAACTGCATTATCCATGCTATTTTGAAGCAAAACTACAAGGCTTAATCAGCGACGAGTATCCACTAAATCTAAATAAAATAAAGCTCAGAATAGAAGATATCTCACAGGCTGAATCACTTTCAGCTTCAAGAACAGTTAGAAGAAAAGGTAGAGTAGCACCCCGTGAGCTAGTAGCAGCCGAACTTAGAGCTTTATTCGATAATGCTAAAGAAATTATCCCCGCTCTCAAAAACACCGAAACCGATTATTTTCTATACGGTCCAGCTAAAGAAGCTTTCGTAACGATAAAGAAAACTGCTCCTAAAGAATTTAAAAGACAGAGGGGAACTGAATGGGAAGCACAGGGCGTTTTAGCACAAAAAACTCCTAGATTCGATAACCGCATGATGGATAAATGCTGCCTAATGCCACTTAGAAATACTTGCAATGCTAAAGATACCGAGAATAGTAAATTTAAGCTTTTAATGCATCTTAAAAACTTCCGTTTCACTGATGTCTATGGAGAACGCAGAGGCTTTACTAGAGAGGAGTTCAAAAAAGTTTTCGAAAAATGTTTTAATCTTGTTCAAGAAAAAATTAGCAGTGAAGTAAAATCACTGAAATTAACTAAAGCTGAGCGAGATAAAATCATCAAAACCGTACTAGATGATACCTTTCATGACCCGAATTTCAATGATGAAATTAAATTTAACACTTCTGGCAGAAGCTCTTTCTGCCGTCCTGCACTTAAAATCATAAATGAGGTTTTAGAAAACACTTTAGACCCTAGTCAGATAGACATTTCCAAGCATGTTCAGAATTCAGATGAAACTAAACCACATTTAGGAGTAACTAAATCAGAAATAGAAAGAGTAACTAGCCGTCTTGGTGAGACTTGGGAAAAGGTCAGTATTCAGGATAATCGTTATGAGATAGATTTAGAGGATGATAAGTATAAGGAAATAGCTTTAAAAATAGGCTCAGTTAATAATCCAGTAGTTAGAAATCGCTTACAAGTATTTATTAATTTAGTAGAGGCTCTAGCTGAAAAACACGGCACGCCTGATAAAATCATTTTCGAGTTTATTCGTGGAGAAGGCGGTTATATAGATGGTAATAAAGTAGTTAAAAACTATAACACTGCGATTAAAGACAACGAAAAGAAAAATGATAAAGCAGCTAAAGACCTTCTAGAGAATGGTTTAGAGGTAAATAAAAAGAACATAGATAAGTATAAGCTCTGGGAAAGGCAGGGGCGTATCTGTCCTTATACTGGCGAAGCCTTAATTCCAGAAAAATTTAGAGAGTATCAGATAGATCATATATTTCCTTACTCTGATGTAATCACTTCAGATGCACTCTTTAATAAGGTTCTCTGCCTCGGTTTAGCTAATCAAGAAAAAGGTAAGAGAACAGCTTATGAATGGATATCAAGCAAAGGTACAGATGAATGGATTAAATTCCAAGCTCGTATTAGAAACATGAAAGCCCTGCCTAAGCGCACTTCAGAGCTTTTAATAAACACTAAACCCTTAGAACTTTTCGAGAGATACACGGGACTCGCTGAAACTGCCCATGTAGCAAGATTAGCTCAAAACATAACAGCTAAATTATTCGGTTGGGGATTGCAGACTAGGGATGACGAAAGAAAAATTTTCGTAAACAGTGGAGCGATTACAGCTAAATTAAGATCTAAATATAAACTAGAAAGGCTTTTACAGAATTTAAGTGAAGAAGAATGGAAGAATTTAGCTCCAGAATTGAAAAAGAAAAACCGTGATAATAAACTTCACCACGCCTTAGACGCCTACTGCATAAGCTGCTCACAGAGCATAAAAGAGAAACCAGATAGCTCTATTAATGATAGCGATACGAGACGATTTAGCTGTGAGGCTTTAGAGAAGAGTAAAGAGAACTTTGAGAAAAGATTTAAAGAAATTTCTCCATTTAATAAAACGAGGGATATTTCAGCTCTACTGCCAAAAGAGACTATTTATAGATTAGAGAAGATACAGAGAAAAAATAAAAAAGGAGACTTAGTTAATTTTAACTGCCTGACTTATCATAAGGAGTTTTACGCATATTTAAGCGAGAAAATCACTAAGGATGAGGTGAATAAAAGACTAGAAAAAATCTGGGATTTAGATGTGCGAAAGGACTTAAAAAATAAATTAGAGTTAATGGATTTCTCCAAAGACAACTGGCTAAATGCTCTTAAAGATTATAGACACCCTTACAGAAAGACTTTAATTAAAAAGATTCAGATCATAGACAAAGAAACTGAATCAGAGGTCTATAGTGATAATGAACGCTTATGCTTAGAAGAGTTTAAAGACTTCTCACCGACTAAATCATTAACAAGAGGTCAATTTAAACATACTAAGAGTCATAAAGGACAGATTATTTATTTCGATGAAAAAGGAAAGGCTAGAGTCTATGCACTTTTCGCTCATAAAAATACTAAACTAGCTTTAAAAGAGCTAACGGAGAAGGGTTATGAGCTTTATGAAAATGGCTGCATGTTTGAGACTGGAGATAGTATTTTAGTGGAATCTCCATTCAAAGTGGGGGCTAAGGAATATCCTGCTGGAGTTTATGTATTAAATTCAATAAAATCGAATGGTGTAATAGCTATGAATAATGGCGAGATTGGAGTTCCAGCAAGCACCCTAACCAAAGCCCGTTTTATTAAAATTGACACAGTAAAAAACAAGAAAGAAGCAGCTTTAGTTTAATTAGTCATCCGTTAAAACCCTGTATTAAAAGCATATCTATTAAATTCTTAGCAGAATTTATTTTATGCCTTTAATTAGTAAACTTAATTACTCACCCCATCTCCTAGTCGAAAAATAAAGATTTCATAAAATTACGAGTAAAGCTCTGGCCAAATTGGCGATTCGATGAGTTACTGTAGAT
>RFQS01000261.1 GCA_009924885.1 Pseudomonadota bacterium
GAGCAATTTTAGATCGCTTCCTCTATGTCTCCGTTAATTACTTCAAGCCTCTTACTTTAAATAGAATTAAATTAGGGGCGGCTTAATGGGTAATCAGAACAATAGTTATCCAAACAAATACTCAGGGCTTATCTTATTTAGGAGATTCACAAAAACTAATTTTATTCATGGAAAAAGATGAAGCACTTGAACTTTTAAATAATTTTAAAAATAATCTACAGGAATTTAAAAAATTACTTATTAGCTCTAAGCATCCGACTATGTCGAAAATCGCAAGTAACCATGGATTAATAGATGAGCTCAGAGGAAAATTAGAAAGCCCTTATCAAGCATTACAGAAAATAATTTTTGAATTAGGAGATAAACCTAGCCTAATGCATGGCATGCCACCTTCACCTTACGATGCTTATGAAGCTGCCTTAGAAGATAACAATGGAGTACTTTTCAAAAGCCTTCCAGCCCTAGAACTGATCAACAAAGACTTAATTAAGGTTAAAAAGAAACTTCTTTTAGTTGAAAATGATTCTTTTAAAAAACATTTTGGAAATAAACCTTTTCCCCAAGCAACTAAACATAAAAATCTCTGGGGTATGTTCTTCGAGTCCTTTAAGTTCGTATTTATATTCTTTAAAATCCCTTTTCAATTCTTGTCTAATTTTATACTTCGCCGCCCCATCACCTGCACTATACTTTCAGCACTCATTCTGGTTTTAGTATCCTTCATAATCTAAAGCCTGCTTGGTACTTTTATACGCCTAGTGAGAGTGCCCTGTTATTATTATCAAGATGGCTATAGATAAATTTATAGAAACGATTAAAGCCTTGCGAGACCCTCTCAGTGGCTGCCCTTGGAATCGTGAACAAACTCATGCTTCGCTTAAAAGATATCTTTTAGAAGAACTCTACGAGTGCCTAGAGGCTATAGATTTAGTAGAAAACAGTACAGATAGAACCTCAGCAAATAACAGTTCTGATTTAATGCTCAAAGAAGAGCTTGGTGACGTACTTCTACAAGTTGCCTTACATTCTCAAATCGCAGAAGAGCGTGGCGCCTTCACTTTTAATGACGTAGTCGAATACGTAAATGAAAAAATGATCAGAAGACACCATCATGTTTTTAAAGACGCTAAAGCTAGCAATGCAAGTGAAGTAGATACTCACTGGGAAAAAATCAAAAAAGCCGAAAAGAGTCACAGAAAATCTATTTTTGAAGGTATACCGAAAGAGCTGCCAGCTTTAGCTAGAGCATGGTTAATCTCAAAGAAAGCTGTCAGAGAGAGTTTCGAATGGGATGAAGAATCTAAGCTTTGGGAACAGCTACAGAGTGAAATTATTGAGTTGCAAGAGATAGTCTTAAAAAAAGAGTCTTTAAGTGATACAGAAAGAGCTGATGCTGAATTAGAGCTTGGTGACATATTATTCACTGCCGTAAATGTCGCAAGATGGTTTAAAATCGATCCAGAAGATGCTTTGAGAAAAACTAATAATAAATTCACTGAAAGATTTGATCTTATGATGGAAATAGTAAAAGCTCGTGGTGCAGACAGTTTAAAGGGTTTTAGCCCAGAAGAATTAGAAGCCTTCTGGAAAGAAGCTAAACATAAACAAAATGAGCTATGGAAGCAGAAGACACATTCTACTTAGGTCTCGCAGCTAAATTAGCGAAACTTGGGGAAGCCAAAGCCTTTCCTAATCCTATAGTCGGTGCAGTTATAGTTTGTAACGATACTATAATCGGGGAGGGCTTTCATCAAAAGTACGGCGAAGCTCATGCTGAGCCTAATGCCATCTCCAATCTAAAAAGAAATATTCTTATATTTCTTAAAGCAGAGATGAAAACAGAAAAGTATTTTGAAGTCAATCCTGAATTTAGCTATCTTGGCAAGGCTGAGGAATTAAATATTCTTTTCAGAAAAACTCTAGAAAACTGTCCAGTAGACGAAAGCAAAAATATTGAAGATATTATAGATGAACTGGTTTTAAATATTTGCCGTAAAGCCACTATTTATGTAAGCCTTGAACCTTGTAATCATTATGGCAAGACAGCTCCCTGCACAGAATTAATTCACCGCCTAGCTTTCAAGAGATTAGTTTATGCCTGCCCTGACCCAAACCCTTTACTAACAGCACACAACAAGTGTTCGATTCCATTAAATTCCTCTGAAATCAAAGCCCCTGCGGTTAAGCGTTTTTACTTAGATGATCTCAAGAAATCAGGCATGGATGTCTTGTGTTTAGAAGATTACGCTGATTATATTAAATTTGATAATCGTATTTTCTTTGAATTTATAGATAGAAAAAATAAAACTGACTCTGAAAAAATATCGAAAAATTACTGGCTAGCGCTGAAAGTTGCTTCATATCCTGATGGCAGCATGGAAACAACCGAGGTGGCAGATTGCAAGCAATCCCATGAGGGGCGTGTAGCCGAACGAACAAGTTC
>RFQS01000262.1 GCA_009924885.1 Pseudomonadota bacterium
TCTTTATGATGAAAAGTTTTTATTAGAGCAGGGAGGCGATAGGACTTATATTTTTGCAGTAAATATAGAAGATCCACAAAATTTAGGAGCTATGCTGCGCTCAGTTCATGCTTTTTCTGCTGATGGCTTAATAGTTAGTAATCGCAACACTACGACTATAACTGACTCAGTTATTAGGGCTAGTGCTGGTGCAGTATTTAACACTAAAGTTATCAGAGTAGGAAATATTAGTAATACACTAAAAAAACTTAAAGAAAATCAGTATTGGGTTTATGGCACTGACGTTAAATCAGAGAATAGTGAAGAAATTCGGAAAGTAAAATTCGATAAAAGATCGGTAATTCTGCTGGGTAATGAAGGGAAAGGTCTTAGCCCAATTCTTAAAAAAGCCTGTGATTTTATAGTTCATATCCCCTGTGCGTTTAATAGTTTAAATGTTTCTGTCGCAACGGGCATAATATTAAGTAGCGTCTACGAACAAAGACAAGATCAATGATCAATCTTGATATGGAATTTAAAGATTACTATAAGACTTTAAATATAAGTTTCGGAGCTAGTGACGAAGAGATTAAGAAATCTTATAAACAGTTAGCTAAAAAACATCATCCTGATAGTGATGGTGGCTCTGAAGAAAAATTTAAAGAAATACAAGAAGCTTATGAAGTTTTAAAAGACAAAACTAAAAAAGATAAGTATGACTCAATGCATAATAGTCAGACTAATTTTTCCTCTAAAAACAATACCTATCAAAGTAAGTCTTCGAGCTATTCCTACACAAATGGAAATCCTAACAGTTCTAATACAACAAATAATCAAGCTAACGCTAATTCACAAACTAATACCAAGAATAATGACAATAATGCTTCTAGTGCAAACAATACGCAGCAAGCAAATAACCAGCAAAGCTATCAACAAAAACAATACAATGACGTAAAATACAAAAACGCCAACACTAATCCTCAAAGTAAAGAGAAAAGCTCAAACACTAAATCTAACGCTCCGAATGAATCCTTCAGTGATTTTTTCCAAATGTTTTTTGGGGAAAATAAAGAAAAAGCTAAAGGTCTCAAAGGTGCTGATTATGAGATGAATATCGAATTAGATCTAGAAGATGCTTATAATGGCAGCACTCGCAAGCTTGAAATAACCAGTACTGGTCAAGGACAAAGAAGGCTAGAAGTTCTTATTCCACCTGGTGTTCGCGAAGGCAACAAAATAAAAGTCGCTGGTGAAGGTAAAGTCGGGAAAAATGGCGGTGAAAGTGGCGATTTATACCTAAAAGTAAAAATCAAAGAACATCCTCTTTTTAAAATGGATGGTGATGATATACACAGTACTCTAGACTTAGAGCCCTATGAGGCTATACTAGGCACAGAGAAAGAAGTTCTAACACTTGGCTCTAAAATAGAAATAGTAATTCCACCTCAGACTAATCATGGAAAAATACTTCGCCTAAGAGGACGCGGGCTTATGAATACTAAAACTAAAGTACAGGGCGATCACTTTGTACATACTGCGATTAAAATTAAAGACCACTATACATTTGAAGAATTACAGCATTATAAAGCTATAAAAAAAATTAATCAAAATTGAAAATGCGATTATGGAGCAGCTCCAAAGATGGAATCTTACTAAGGGCTTAATATGCTAGATAGATAAAATCAGCTCTAGGATTAGTTCCTGTATTTTTCTGTTTTTTAATTTTCTCAGGCTTCACTGCCTTAAGCTCAAAATCAAAATCCTTCAAAAATTCAAAAGCCTTTAAATTATAGGCGTAATTCTTACGATGTTCGACTAATTTTATAGAGGATTCTATCACTTTACCCGTCTCGTCTATCTCAAAAGTATAACTACAAAACTGATCATTCCTATGCTTATCTGTAGGCTTGTTAAAAAGAATCTGATCATTATCTAGTAAGAAAAATTTCCATTTAAGATTCAAGTCCTGCGGCTCAATGCCTTTCACTGCAACATTATGGAAATTTATATCATAGGTTTTTAAGGTTTCAGCATGAAGAGGCATCGAAAAATTATTTAAGATGCAAGCTATAAACAAGCAAAATATATAACTCAACGCAGGAGACCAGTCTAACCTTAAGAACTTATGCATGGATAAAAATATTATACATTAAGCTAAAATAAGCTAAATGCAAGCTGTAGCGAAGGAAACTATTCCCATTTACTGGAATCACGAAAATAAGTCCGCATTTATCATCGACCAAACCTTTCTACCCTATGAATTAAAGTGGGTAGAAATTAAAAATCATGAAGAAATGGCAATTGCCATCGAAAAAATGCTTTTACGAGGAGCACCATTAATTGGTATCGCTGCTGCCTATGGTATGGTACTTGCTTTACAGGAATTTATAGAGAATAGTACTCATCATCACAGTTTAGAAAAAGATCATGAAAACAATGAAAATATAAAAA
>RFQS01000263.1 GCA_009924885.1 Pseudomonadota bacterium
GCAGGGCTTAGCATAATTAGTGGCTCCAGTCTCAAAATTAGTAATGTAGCTTTTAAAGAAATTAGAAACTTCTTTGTTGAAGCCAGCATCTTTGCATATTCTAGAGATTCTTTTTTCTAGCCGATCTACAGTTAAACTTCTGCCGTCAGATAAAAGGAAAACATTGTTACTCTGAGATTTAGGTCTTAAGTCTAAATATTTATCAAGGTAAGGTCTTAAATCTTGATTAATGCCGATATCACGAGATTTACCAACCTTAGAATTTACGACCTTAAAGCGATCTTTATCTAAGTCTAAGCATTCTAATGTGAGATTACTTAATTCACTAACTCTGACGCCCGTATAAAACAAGAACCAAATAATAATCTGATCAAGCTGCCTATTATACTCAGGCTGCCTATAAAATTTTCGTTCGATATATTCTATGATCCGCTTTACATCTTTTAGGCTTAGCACTGGCTGCTTAGGATTTTTGTTTTTTTCTAGCTTTATCTCATCTATTTCTTTTAGAACTGACTCGTCAATCTTCTTCTTTTTAACGCAATATTTTAGGTGTGATTTAGCCGCAAAGAAAATATCCTTCCTAAGGGAACATTGCTCTCTAGAGCAGCTATCTATTGCTGCTTCTATTGCCTCTACATAATTACTTAGGTCGCTTTTTAAATGTTTTAGAATATGCACATTAAAAGTACCTAAATTTAGACTTATGGTAGTTTGAGCGTACGCCTTAGGATAAGGGGTTTTTCCTGAGTTCATGGCTAAATACCAAGAAGTGATGTGCCCTACGTGTTCTTCTGGTACGCGGCTCAAGAGTCGCGTTATTTTATTGTCAAGCATAGACATGCTTATCTCCTTCGCCTTGTTGGCGGGGTGAAAATGATTTTTAATTAATCATTTCGATATTGCTAATATTTATCAAAACTGTTACGATTGTATTTAGTTTATAATTATTCTCGCTAGAGTCCTTGACAATATGTATCATAGCATATTTTCTGTCAAGTGCTTTGCCTTATTGGCGGTAAAAATGATTTTTTAAAGCCTTAGATTCTTGTTGATTTCTTCTTTTAATTAATATCACTAATTAATGGCTCAGTATCCCTCCCAAGAATATCTAAATATTCACGATAAACAAAAACTTTATGCCTTTCTTTTCCAGAAATCTCTTTAATAATACCAAGCTGTTCAAGGCTTGCTAAAGATCTTAGAATTGTCGGTAAAGGCTTCTTCGTTTCTGCACGAAGACGTGTCGTATTGCTAAGAGGATAATGCTGAAAATGATTATAAACGATCATCAGAGCAGCACCCCTGCCAGATTCTTCAATCAAGCTGCGATCCTTTTTAAATAAATCAAGAATTGATATCGCTGTTTCAGTAGCCTGATTAGAGGTCTCTACGACTCCCCTAAGGAAAAACTTAATCCATGCCTCCCAGTCACCTGTTTCCCTGACAGACTGTAAATAATCATAATACGCCTGCCTATTTGCTTTTAAATAAAGACTTAGATAGAGGAGAGGCTTTGTTAAAGCCCCTTCTACGCATAAAATAAAAGTAATCAGTAAACGCCCTAAACGACCATTTCCATCTAAAAATGGATGCAAAGTCTCAAACTGAACATGAGCAAGTGCAGCTTTTATAAGAGCTGGTAATTTAGTATTCTCATCATGCAAGAACTTCTCAAAGGAATATAAAGCTTCTTTGAGTTTTTCTGGAGGCGGTGGAACAAAACGTGCATTCCCTGGGCGTGAACCACCAATCCAATTCTGAGAACTTCTAAATTCACCTGGATTCTTATTTCTTCCACGTGCATTATTCATTAACTGCCCGTGAATTTCCCTAATTAATCGAAGCGAAAGAGGGAAATCCTTAAGTCGCTCAAGCCCATAATTCATCGCAGTAACATAAGAGGAAACCTCTGCGACATCATCGAATGGCACCCCTGGAGCGTCTTCATTCTCAAAAAACAATAAATCAGATAAAGAAGATTGAGTTCCCTCGACCTGGGAAGACAGAACTGCTTCCTTGCGAATATACATATAAATAAACAGTGATGGATCTGGTAGAACCATACTCATACCATCTAAACGTCCAAGAGCAGCACTAGCTTTATCTAATAACTCAGCCAGATCCAGCATGTCGAGGGCTGGAACAGGTGGCAGTGGCTGCGGTACATATGCTAGATAGTGCTCTCCAGCGGCAGCAGAACTTTTAATATATTCTCCAATACGTCCAGCTTTATCCATTTAATCTCAATAAGTAACGAAAAGGTCGATTTATGTTACTTATAAAAGATTAACTCACGCACGTGTTACTTACAAGTAAATAAGTAACCAGCAAAAATTCCTAAAGAAAATCTAAAGGAAGGTAGTGGAGTATTAGCTAGGTTTAGGTATTAAGGAGTTAGAGATTGGATCGTAGATATATTCTC
>RFQS01000264.1 GCA_009924885.1 Pseudomonadota bacterium
GGTATCAAAATTAAACAAAAACGAGCCGCTCTAAGCACTGATTACCTTGAAGCTGTTTTACAGCTTAATATTTAGTTCATCTTTCGTGGGTTTGCCGTGGCAAATCTAGAAAAAATAATTATGAAGTGCTACAATTGCACTTTGTCGTTTCCAAATAATATTTAAGGAGTAAATTTGGCTGAAGTAAAAATACATGAGGGAGAATCTATCGAAGCTGCTCTAAGACGCTTCAAGAGAGAGGTTATTAAAGCAGGTATTATCCTTGAAGTTAAAAAACGCCAGCATCACGAGAATAAAGGTCAGACGAAAAAGCGTAAAAAAGCGGAAACGAAAAGAAAGCTTACATTGAGTCATAAACCACGTGTTGCGACTCCGACGAAAGATAAAGAGAAAGAAAGAGAGAGACCATCTTTCCCTAGATCTTACTAAACTAAGGTTTTTCCTATATTATCTACAGTTCTATCTGCAAATAAGCTCATCAAGTCCTATAACCTGCGTAAGGTTGTAAACTCGGTGAGTTTTTTTGTTAAGCAGGGTGAAGCTGTAGCACTGCTAGGCCCGAATGGAGCTGGTAAAACTACCTGCTTCGATATCGCGGTAGGCTTAGTAAAGCCTGATGATGGCTCGATATTCCTTGCTAATCACGACATAACTAAATTAAAAATTCATGAAAGGGCTAGACTCGGCATTTCATACCTAACTCAAGAACCAAGTGCTTTTAGGCAGCTTAGTGTCTCAGATAATCTTAGATTAGTTTTAGAGTTAATGAATTTAAGCGATAGAGAGATTACTGAAAAATCAAAATATTTATTAGATGAGTTCGGGATTTATCATCTCAGAGAGTCTCTTGCTATAAGCCTTTCTGGTGGTGAAAGACGTAGGTTAGAGATAGCGAGAGCCTTAGCTCTCGATCCTAAATTTATATTATTAGATGAGCCTTTTACAGGCATAGATCCAGTGGCGATTCTAGATATTCAGGCGATTATCCATGATCTCTGTAAACAAAAAAACATAGGTCTTCTTATTACAGATCATAATCCTAATGCGACTTTAAACATTACTGATAGAGCTTACATAATTTATAATGGTGAAATTATTAAAGAAGGTAATTCAGAAGAAATCGCTAGGGATGATGAAGTTAAAGAAAAATATCTTGGTTTGAATTTTAGGCTTTATTGACACGATCTACAATTTCATAATAGTTTGCGATGCAGGCTCGGCTGCGATCCTGTGCTTTATCACCAGCATAAGCTAGATATTTTCGACCAGAAACTTCTCTAGGAAAGAGTTTTTCAAAATAGTCAAGTGCATTAAAATACTCATCTTTAATCCGATTACTAGATTTAATCTCAATAGCAGAAAGCTCTTCAGCATCTTTATAAATTAAATCTACCTCTTTTGATTTATCCTTATAGAAATATAAATTTGCTTGTTTCCCACTGTTAAACCTATACTTTAAAAACTCGATTATAACCAAGTTCTCAAATAAGCTTCCACGCATACTATGAGTCACTAGCTGTTCTGGCCTCTCTATGCCTAAAAGCTGGCTAGCAAGACCAACATCATAAAAATATAACTTCGGTGACTTAACAAGCTGTTTATTTATATTCGCAGAGAAAGGTGGGAGTAAATATACAATAAAGCTGAGTTCTAAAAGATTAATCCATTTTTTAATGGTTACATGCGAGACACCGAGATCATCTGCTATATTTTTAGTGTTCAAAACCTGCCCTATCCTAGCAGCACACATTTTGATAAATTTTCTAAAGAGATTTAAATCTTGAATTCGAGACCAGTCACGTAAATCTTTCTCTAAATAAGTCTGAATATAATCAGAGAGAATTATTCTCGCATTAGCTTTTTCATCATAGATACGTGGATAAAAGCCTTTATATAAAAGATCTTCCAAAGATGGATGAATTTTATAGTGTGCAACTATTTCGGAAAGAGAGAAGGGTAATAAATGAACTACAGCCGTTCTTCCAGCTAGAGACTGAGATATGGTGTTCATTAAAGCGAAATTTTGACTTCCTGTAAGAATAAATTTTGCTTTGATTTTCTCTTCATCAACAATAGCCTGTATATATGAAAGTAAATCTGGGACTTGCTGAACCTCATCAAGTATGACTCCTTCTGGAAACTGCTTTAAAAAGCGAAGTGGATCCGCTGAAGCAAATTCTCTTTCATCCAACCTTTCTAAATTTACATAAGGCTTCTCTGGAAATAACTGTTTAACCAAAGTGGTTTTCCCAGACTGACGAGGCCCCGTTATGGTGATTACTGGATATATTCGAGACAACTCATCTTTTATAAATTTACTTATCTCTCTTTGGATTGTTTCCACATAAACACACTAGCACAATATGGATATTTTGAAACTGATAGTTTCAAAATATCCATATTGTGC
>RFQS01000265.1 GCA_009924885.1 Pseudomonadota bacterium
CCTGCCATTCAAATTTTGAGTAACCTAGCTACTACATTTAATCAGTTGGGAGATGCGCAGAGAGCTCAAGTCGCAGAAACTGTTGGAGGTGTTTTTCAAATTAATATTTTAAGGGCAGCATTGGCAGACTTAGGAAAAGAGTATTCTGTATATTCTCGTGCGCTTCAAACTTCTACGACAGCTACTGATCAAGCTATCGCTAGAAATGAAAAATTAAATGAAACTTTATCTGCTTTAATTAATCGTACATTTGTGAACTTGACTGCTGTCGGTGCTGAATTTGGCAGAATATCTTTACAACCAACTTTTGAAAGTGGGCTTAAACTTTTAAATAAAGGTTTAGAGTCGGTTGCTTCGGATTCTCAAGGTGTTGGTTCTAAAATTGCTAGAGGTATATTCGAAGGAATTGGTACTTTTATAAGTGGACCGGGAGTTATACTTATTACGGCTGTATTTGGTAAATTATTTTTAAATTTAGCTAAATTTGCTGGAGAATCTTTAAAAACTTTATTAAATATAAATACTCAATCAGAGCAAAGAGCACAAATACAAACAAAAATTAATCAGGTGCTTGCTCAAGAGCCAAACCTAGTACAAGCTGTATATAATAAACAGATTAGTGTTTTAGATGTTGAGAATAAAATTTTAGCAATTATTAGACAACAGACCATTGAAAGAGAGCGCGCTGCCGCGTTATCAACAACAATTGCTAGAGGGTTGTTAGGGAAAGGAGTTGCAACAAAAGACGGCGCATTACGCGCTAAAAGCAAAGGTTTTATTCCTAATTTTGCTATGGCTGAGATTTTTGGTGCGTTGGCTGGAGGTTACAACCCAGGCAGTATAAAAAGTATGAATATTCCTGGGGAAGGTCCAGTTATTTATAATGGTGCAGAGAAAGTAAAAAAATTTCCAGGATTAATGCAACCAGCAATTATGCCTCCTAGTCAAAGTCCGGCTGGAAAGAATTATAAAGATACATTTGGTTCAATTTATGGATTTAACCCATACGCAGCAGAAGGATTTATACCTAACTTTTCTGTTGCTTCATTGGTCAGTCAAACTTTAAAAGGAAATATTAATGAAGAGAAAGCTTTAAGTCAATTAAGGACGAGAAGAGAGCAGGAACAATATAGACAAGGTTTAATTAATGCTAAACTTAAACCAGAAACTTATGAAGCATCAAGTCTTGGAATTGTAGGTGTAGCAGGCTCTAGCGGTTATACAAATGCACAAACAACATTTTCAAAAATTGGATTTCCAGGAGATGAAAGAAAAATTATTTTTAACAATATTCAAACAAGAACAATTAAAGATCTAAAAAATAGTATCTTACAGGACGAAGATGAATTTTCAAGAACAATTAATACTTTATTCGTTAATCCATTAACTCAATTAGCAAAAACTATATTCGGTCCTATAAACCCTGATCCTAATTTTTTAAGAATATTAAGTTCTAATACTCGTGGCGCGATAAATTTATTCCCTAAAGGAACAGAAGGTTCTATATTTGAAGCAGCAGTAAATCTTGGAACAAAAACTGGAACAGGAGCGCTCGAACAAGCATTTAATCAAGATACCGCACAAAAACCATTTGATTTTGAAGAAGCGTCTCCTCCAACATCAAGATTTAATGAAGTATTTAGATTTAGACCAAACGTAATCAAAGCTGACGCAAAAAGAATTATAGATGATGTTGCTCGTAGAGATATTATTCAGAAAGCATATCAAATAGGTTCTGGGGTTCCAAACCTTCCTAAAGGTAAAAGAACAAAAAATGTAGCAAAAGGATTTATTCCAAATTTTACAGCCCTAAGTGAATCTATCGATAGAGAATTATCAGCAGGAGTATCACCATCTAGAATTAGAATAGGTCGAGATAAAAGATTGACTTCTGCATATAATCCTTTAGGATTAGGCGTATATAATACTCAAGACGAGCCACTTGGTTTAGGTCAAGGAGTTTCAAGATACGGTTCAAAAGCTAAAAGCGCTGGAATGAGTTTAGGTTTTATACCAAATTATGCAGAGATGATTAGTCCTGGAGGAATTATTATTCCATCAGAAGCAGAATTTAATGCCGAAAAAAAAGCTCGTCAAGAAGTAACAAAAGAATTAAAAAATTTTAAAGGTGAATTACGGAACACATCTCAAAGTGTCAAAAACTTTAGCGGGGGATTTCTTGCTTTAGGAGTTGGATTACCAATAATCTTACAGACTTTATCTCAATTTAGCTCTGATCAAAATATTAAAACCCAGGCGGCTCTAAACGGAATAAGCACAGCCTTAAGCTTTATAACTACTGGAGCATTTGTAGGCGCAGGAATGGGAAAATTTGGGGGTTTATATGGAGCAGGCGCGGGGGCACTTATTGGTAGTGGGATAGGAGCTTATCAATTTATA
>RFQS01000266.1 GCA_009924885.1 Pseudomonadota bacterium
AAAAATTAGACCTAGCCAATTGCCAGAGCTATTCGAGAAATTGCCTTTTATTTATTCAACTCTTAACGAGGAAGAAATCCAAAGATTTACCCTTAATTTATTAATTAGATTTATATCTTCAGTAAGCATAGAAGATGTTGAAAGCTCGCTTATTTTCTTAAAAGAGCTTGATTCTGTTTTTTTTGAATTTAGCCTCGACGCTCATCAGATTATTATCCAAAAAAATTTAAGAGATAATTTTAACTGTTTAAAAGAAATCCTTAAAAGCGTTCCGCCAAAAGAAGTAAGAGATTTAAACTTAGAAGCAAGCTTTGAGGGTTTGCTGCAATCAGCACCAATTGTTAAGAGCCTTTCTTTACAAAGTAAAAATCTAGAAATTCATACTTTAAAACTCTTAGCTCAAAATTATAAAACTTTATCAGACGAGCTACCAGCTATATACGCGTATTTGCTAAGCAGCGGTTTTGATGAATCGTATATACAATCCATATTTGATTTATCAGGAGGTATTAATTTATTTCACCTTATCAAAGCAGCGCTTAAGGTGTTTGAGGGAAGTGAACATATTGTTAAAGAAAATCTTCTTACCAAAGATGTAGCTCAGCTCGTGCTTCTTTCAAGATATTTAGCGCGAATTACGATTCCGTTTTCAGATCGCAATAATGAGCTGATTAAAAATATCATCAAGCTGTTACCTTTCATTCACACGGAAGGGTCGGTAATATCTGGGTTAATTAATTTTCTGACGGGCTTAAGTGAATCCAAGGTGGATAAAATTATAACATCTCTTGCGATTATTCTCTCAGATAAAGAGATTGATTTTGATACACTTCCTTTAATGAAGGTAATTACTCAATTTGAAAATTCTTCAGATGAGCTAATAGAGGCTCTTTTAATACTGAAAGATATGACATCCTATCAACTTGCTCGTTTTATTCAAGCAGCGGACCTAGTATCGACACTTATTACAAAACATACTCTTGTCGCCTTTTTAAGGGGCTTTATAGGTTGTGATTCTCCAGGTCTAACGATTGATGATGTAATTGCGACCATCTTTCAAAGTAATTTGGAACTTACACAAGACATTCGAAGCCATATCGTAAGGGCATTAGAAACTTCTCCCGATAGAAATTATATTTCTTCTTTAGTGTTTCAAGCTCGAAGATATATCACCTTTGCCCCTGATAACATAGATTGGGCGCTATTACAAGCTGCAGAATCATATGTTGAGCCATCTTCACAAGCTAATTTGCATAATCCCTATAGAATCTACTTTCGGCACTTAGCTCTTAAAGACGCACCTCTTATTTCACCTGTAAGCTCTTTTGTAGAAGAATGCGAAAGCTTCAGTGGCTCTATTTGCCAAGGAAACCTCTTTGATCGCATGACTCATGTTCCAAGATCAAGCATTGAAACGATGACAGGTGGGCATATAATGAGCTACACAGAGCTTTTAGCTATGCTAACAGATCTTGAGGGAAGGCTCTTTACTCGCCCAGATGCTGACCTAGAAGTTTTATTAAAACCTGCATCAGAAGGTGGGCATGGCATTTTGGACTTCATTCAAGAAGAGCTTTTATCACAAGATGCAGCTTACCCAAGAGTTGCCATGTTAAGACAACTTATTACCAACCTAAAGCATCCATTTTTTAAAGAAACACTTGATGCTACAAATCAAGAAATGGTTTCTCTTCCTTCAGCATATCTTCAAGCGATTTTACACTTTATTAGTAGCCAAGATCAAGGGGTGCCTCCAGGACGAATCATCTCAGATAGTGATGTGCTCCTTTTAAGAATTTCAAGCTCCATGCTCTACTGTAATGCAGGTAAAAGCGAGGGATTATTTGTTGCGTATAAGACGTTCGTATCAAAAGAATCAGAGGGAAGGTATGTAATCGGCACACAAAAAGATGTCGTTTCAGAGGAAGAAAATAAAGTTAAAGGATATGTGCATGATTTTGTCATCGATAGAATCTTACAAGAGCTGTCGAATCCAGCGCACCTTATGCGTAAGTTAAGTGGCAGATCTGCCTCAGGCTTTATCGCGCAGCCCTCTCATGAGGCCATATATATTAAAAATATGCTAGGACCCATTCTTGGGCTTCCTCATGAGATCGCCTTTGATTTCTACACAAGTACAGTAAGCGCTGATCTTATCTCTAAGACAAGAGAAGAGCTTTTATCGCTGTTTTATCTACACTTTTCTCTAAGAAATCTCTCAGAAGCTCTAGCTCAGAATTTCAACTCCTTAGATGTTAAAGTGAAAAACGCTTATTTTTCTCTTATCAATGAAAAAGCACCTTATGAAATGCTTGAAAAGATATGGGAGTTAGATGATGAGGGCAACTTTAGTTTAAGACTAAAAGGTGCATTTTATCTTCTATCCCTTTTTGGTATCGT
>RFQS01000267.1 GCA_009924885.1 Pseudomonadota bacterium
CATCATTCAGAGCTATAAAATCAAAGCTAATATTTATATTCAGAGGATTTATATTCTCTTTCTTACAATAGTATAGGGCAAGTTTTTTTAGCTTGCTCTGTTTAGTTTTAGATAGAGCATTTAAGCTGTAATCAATAGAATCTTTGCGATATTTAACTTCTATAAAAACAAGATACTCTTCATTAAACCGTTCTGGGTCTATCGCAATAATATCTAATTCCCCACGATTTGAGTTATACCAGTTCCTTGCAAGAATTTTATATCCTAAATTTTTAAGGTAATTTATCACTAAAGTTTCCTTCTCAAAGCCAAGCTGTCTTTGGTTTTGCTGACTAAATACCATAAGATTTAGTTTAGTTTATTTGATTATTCTCTCTAAAAATTTAGTGATTTTACTAACAGTATTCATTCTTCTTGTTATATTGATAATAAAGGGTTAAACACTAACTTGAAATTTCGCTTTATTTCCTATGGGTTTAAATATTATGAAGCAGTTGGAGAAAAGGCTCCAGTTCATGATTTTTTATTTAATTTACGAGATTTAGATAATCCTTTCTGGATCGAAGAGCTCAGACCCCTACATGGTTTAGAAGAGGGTATTATTGATTTTTTTAATAAAAACCCAGATATTCAGCAAAGAGTCTCTAAAATAGAGGATTTAATCAAAGATTTTATAGAAGATGCTCTGAAAAACAGTTCCAGGTCTGATGTTGAGGATATTACCTTTGCTTTTAGGTGTACTGGCGGAAAGCATCGTTCCGTCTATTTTGCCCAAAGTATTTTTACTAATATCCAAAATACCTTTAAAGATAGAGAACTTAGTTTAGAAACAGGCAAGAAAATTGATTTTGAGGTGGAGCACATAGATTTACCACGCTATCAGGGAATTAAGAGTATCTAGGAGAAAATTGGCTAAATTACTGCGAAAATTTTATTTCCCTGGTTTTAGAAGGTGGCTTCTTTATACTTGTCTTGGTTTTCTTGTTATTATATTTGGCTTAGCTTTAATACTTAAAGCCCGCCCAGTGACAATAATCTACAATCTTCTCTGGGACATACTTTCATTCATAGCCGATCACATTCCTCCTACTACTAGTGGCATTATCGCTATTTCACTCGGAGCAGTTTTACTTCTATATGCTCTATTTAGAGCAAATAAGCAGATCTTCTCGCTTATCGCTCCGGATGAGAGTTCCATGTTAGAAGCTTTAGATAGGTATCAAATGCAAGGCAGAGGCTTAAAAGTTTTAGCGATTGGTGGTGGAACTGGTCTTTCTAATATGCTGCGTGGACTTAAAGAATACAGTAGCAATATCACTGCGGTGGTCACAGTCGCCGATGATGGTGGCAGCAGTGGCAAGCTGCGTGAATCTATGAATATAGTTCCTCCAGGTGATATGCGAAACTGCATAGCAGCATTAGCTCACGATGAAGAGATTATTACTAAACTCTTTCAGTATCGCTTCGATAATGAAGCACCAGACTCACTGAGAAATCATAGCTTTGGAAACCTTTTCCTGACAGCTTTAGTAGAGTTAGGTGGTACTGGAAATATGGCTGATGCAGTGAGACAAGCTTGTAATATTTTAAAAACTCGTGGCATAGTCTTACCAGTAAGTAATATACCGATGTCTTTAGTCGCTAAGATGGCAGATGATTCTCTAGTGCGTGGTGAATCTAATATTCCAAAGGCTGACGGTAAAATTAAAAAGATTTTCTGTGAAGAGCCGATACCACCAGTCTTGCCTCAAGTTATAGAAGCAATTAAGCTTGCAGAATTAATTATATTAGGACCTGGAAGCCTTTACACATCAGTCATACCGAATTTATTAGTACCTGATCTTTTGCAGGCGATAGATCAGTCTAAGGCACCTAAAGTCTATATCTGTAATGTTATGACTCAGCCAGGTGAAACGAATAATTATTCAGTCTCAGATCACGTAAAAGCCATTTTAGATCATACTGAGCAAGGTCAAAAAATTATAGATTATGTAGTGGTGAATAATGCCGAGCCAGATAAAAATCAATTAGCTAAGTATAAAGCTGATGGTCAGTATCCAGTAGAAGTAGATTTATTTGAGCTCAAAAAATTAGGAGTGAAAGTAATTTCAGCAAACCTTTTAAATAAAGGTAATCTGGTTCGTCATAATCCGAAGAAGCTGGCTAAGACCATTATGAAGCATCTTGGGGTAAGCTTAAGTCCGTGATGAAAAATAAAATACCATTACGGACTTAAGCTAGCCTTATTGAGGCTGAGCAAGAAGCCTACCCACTGATTCTCTTGTTGGCACTGTTGCTTAATTAAAATCACAGAAAGGAGTTAATGGGAAATGACGAAAAAGGCTTCAAGTATTGAGTTCGCAGCTCATTAGATTTAAT
>RFQS01000268.1 GCA_009924885.1 Pseudomonadota bacterium
CCATCTTAGTTTCTCTAAATATTCTGCACATTGCTTTTCATTCCTAAAGTTCTTTATGAACTCTTCTAATCAGATTAATGTTTAGAGAAAAATTAAATCGCAAAGAGTTTTCGCTAGCTGTATTTCAAATCCAAAATAGAAATATCTAGCAAGTACGCTAAAATTCTAACTAAGCCCTCGTAGCTCAGCAGGATAGAGCAAGTCATTCCTAACGACTAGGTCGGAGGTTCAATTCCTCTCGAGGGTGCCATTTTAGTAAAATTCTGTGCAATCTTGGAGATCGCGACGATGTGAAATAAAATAGGCTAAATATGCAAAATTTTTGCATATTTAGTGCATAATGAAAATATGGCAATAAAACGCTTACTGAAAGAGCATCTTCTTTATCTTGCAGGGAAATATCCCATAATTACCATCACTGGGCCAAGACAATCGGGGAAAACTACTTTAGCCAAAATGGTTTTTCCAGAAAAAGCATACGTTAACCTAGAAAAACTAGATATACGAGAGATGGCAGAAAGTGACCCCAATGCCTTTCTAGAAGAGTACCCTAACGGAGCTATTATTGATGAGATTCAAAGAGTGCCTAAATTATTATCCTATCTTCAAGTTTTAGTGGATGAGCAGAAAGAAAAAGGACTCTTTATAATCACAGGCAGCCAGAACTTTGAATTGATGAAGCATGTAATTCAGTCTCTTGCTGGTAGAACAGGACTCGTAAGGCTTTTGCCTCTTAGTTTACAGGAGTTGAAAAAAGTAGATAAAGCTAAAACGAATGACTGGGCGGAATTAATTTACAAAGGATTTTATCCAAGAATCTACAGTGAGGATATAGAACCTAGTATTTATTATTCTGAGTATATTCAAACTTACTTGGAGAGAGATTTACGTGATTTAACAGCTGTTCATGATTTAAGATTATTTAGAAATTTTTTAAAACTCTGTGCAGCACGCATCGGTCAATGCC
The DNA here is from genome assembly GCA_009924885.1 of Pseudomonadota bacterium. Lineage (GTDB taxonomy): Bacteria > Cyanobacteriota > Vampirovibrionia > LMEP-6097 > LMEP-6097 > LMEP-6097. The sequence goes on from RFQS01000268.1 coordinate 968, forward strand.
TTAATTACAAGAATATAGCTGATGATCTAGGAGTCGCTCAGAATACAGTAAAGAACTGGATTAATCTCTTAGAGGTTTCCTACATTATTTTTCTGTTACCGCCATATTTCGCTAATATAAAAAAGCAGATCATTAAATCACCTAAACTATATTTCACAGATCCAGCTCTAGCAGCGAGTTTACTTGATAACGAAAGCGCCAAACACGTAAAATCACATCCTTTATTTGGTAGCTTATTTGAAAACCTCGTGATAATGGAGTTTGTGAAATATCGTTTTAATCAAGGTAAGCAGAGTAATCATTATTTTTATCAAGATAGAACACATGAGATAGACCTCGTTAGTAAAGTTAGTGCTAAATTAATTAGTACAGAAATCAAATCAGCAAAGACTTTTCATGAAAGTTTCTTTAGAAACCTTGATTATTTTGAGAGTATTTTTCAAGATCAGCTAATTAAAAAAGCAATAGTCTATGGAGGTGAGAAATCCCAAAATAGATCTAAAGCCAGCATTATTAACCCTTGGGATATAACCAAATTTTCTGAGGAGTTTATCTAACAGCTTTTTTAGTTCAGGTAGAATGTAGAATTATGTCTCTAGATCTAAGTTCTTTCAAGAAAGCTATCCAACAATTAGAGGATAGTCTTGATATTTGTGAAAACAAATCTGCAAGAGGCTTTGATCCACGCATAGAAAAACAGTTGAAAGCTGGAGCCATTCAGGCTTTTGAATTTACTTATGAACTAAGCTGGAAGCTTATAAAAAGATATCTGGAAACCACAGAACCAAGTCCAGATTTTGATGATATTACTTTCAATGACTTAATTAGAAAAGGATATGAAAAAGGTCTTTTACTAAATGATCTTGAAGCGTGGGAAGCCTATCGAAAACGCAGAGGAATTACAAGCCATACTTATGATGAAAACAAGGCAGAGGACATATACCAAAATATTCCTGAATTTTTAACTGAAGTGAAATATCTTTTTAAGCAATTAGGGCAGCGAGGATTAAATGCCGAATAAATTATTTATTGAAGATAAGCATTTCAACATAGTTTTAGGCATATTAAAAAAACATTTAATTGATAAAAACATTAAAGTTTATATTTTTGGCTCTCGCTCTACTGGTAAAAATATAAAAAAAGGGTCTGATTTAGACTTGGCTTTAGAGAATGGTTCTGGGCATTTAATTGATTCAAAACTATTAAATCAATTGGACTTTGAGTTTGAAGATTCTGATTTACCTTACAAAGTCGATTTGTTAGATTTAAATTCTGCTGGTCAAGAGTTCCGCGTTGCGATAGATAGTGAACTTACAGAGATTCTATTTTGAAATAAATAATCAGCGTATTTAATTGATATGTCGACCAAATCGATATATCAATTAAACATGTCGATAAATGGT
>RFQS01000269.1 GCA_009924885.1 Pseudomonadota bacterium
CTGCAAGCAGCAAAATCAAAGAGACTGAGCAAACAGCTTCCTCTTCACGAGAAATACTAAATACATTATCTAAGCCTACTGAAGAATCTAATCTAGCTCTGCCGCAGACTACAGAACCTTCCTCTGGAATATCTTTAAAAGAAGCACCCAAAAGCTTACAGAAAGCATTAAAATTTCTTCCAGAAAAAGCCAGAGAAGAACTTACTGTTTTTAAAGTAGATGAAAATAAATATCAAATTTCATTTGATGGTCCAAGCTCTCAGAATTTCTTCCTTGGTGGACTGAAAGGTGTGATGCATACATTAAATCCACTAAAATCTCTTATCCCTGATGAAGCAAAAGCACTTTTAAAGCAATCCGATAGAGCACAAGACTTGATGCCTCTTCTAAAACAAGATAAAGTTCACATGCAGGCTTTATTTGAAGCTAACGAGAAAACCACAAAATTAATTGACCTAAGCTTAACTGACTCTCCATACGGTCTTTTAAAGGATATTTTTGAGGGTAAAAATAATGAAATGAAAAAGCTACTCACGGAGACTATAAATCAAATACTCCCTGAAGCAAATGCTAAGACTAAAAAAAGCGAAATGCCAGAAATAAATCTAAGTGATACAGATAAAGCAGCTTTTCTTTCCCTACAGGAAGCCTTAAAAAAGAAAAAGCCAGAGGCAGCTCTAGAAAAAGCGAAGCCAGTTATTGATGTAATGGCAAGAACCTATGGGCTTGAAACTTTGAACAGTAATCCTAATGCTGTAAAATTAGAAGAAGCTCTTGAAATATCTATTAATACCCTTGTAGATAAAAATAGACCTAAAGAAGGTGGGAACACCACGATATTTGCTAAAGGTCACTCCAGCCAGGAAAAATTCACCGCCCCAAAACTAGAAATTAATGGATTTATCCCAGAAAAAAATGAATTTAAGCCAGGTATTATAACGGTCATTAATGACAGTCCTAATATTAACTTACCTTTAGCGACATTACTCACTACCCTTGAAATGGCACATTTTGCTAATGGTGGTAAATTACCTAAGACATTAGGGTCTGAGTTAGTCAACGCTGCTCTAGCAAATACTAAAAATGCAGCTGAAGTCACCGCTAATTCTCAAGCCAAAGCAGCAATAGCTGAAATGAATTAAAGCTTACCCATTAAAAAACCCAGCTAACATCTTAAACGGATTAAATAAAAGTCCCGACTCAGAAACTCTTTCTGCATCAATATTCCTAAATGTATCATCAGCAAGAGCTTTAATCTGTTGTTTTGCAGCAGCTCCACTGAAACGCATTACTGGTCCAGCACTCAGTTCACTTAAAACCTGTAAAAGTGTGAGCGCCTTTAGTTCCCGCGTCTCAAAATCTTTCGGATACTTAGTAAAAATAGTCGTAGCCTTAAGAGTCGGATACTCCCTGCCCTCTATTTCATGCCTTGGGGTAATCTGAATATCACCATTAATGCGAGTAAAGCCGATATGATTCACGCCTTTTACTACTGTACTTGATAATTTTTCCACAGCATCAGCTCGCCACGGTACCATCAGCACTGAATCACGAGACTGCATATTCATAAAAGCATCTACAGAAAAACGTTGTAAAGCATTCATATCAAGATTAGAATCAAAACCATTAGTAATAACCTTATCCAGAAAACTTACGTTAGTATTCTTAATATCTGCTGCACTAAAAGAACTATGTGCAAGCTGCTTAAACAGTGATGTCTTAGTTTCACCCATATCTAATTTCTCGAAAACTGCAAAGGCAGCAGGTTCTAATAAGCCCTTAGAATTTTCGTTATATATAGGCATCAATTGATAGTGGCCAGTCGCAAGAGCTTTTTTAAAATGCTCCCAAGGCTCGCCTAAATTATCTATATTCGCAGCATTCTGGCTTTTCTGATAAAGAGCCTCTAGAGGTGAAACTGAATCTGCAACTGTATCTTTAGCTTTTAAATTAAATACAGTCAAAAAGGTCTGAAATAGATTTCCTAAAAAATTCTTAGACTCTGGAAGATTCGATGACTTCGCAGTAGAACCTGAACCGAAAATCTTCATGGCAGTCTGCCCATCTAAGAGACAGGTAGTTAAACTATTTGCAGTATAAAAAATTTCAGGATGTATACCCGATTTAGCACCCTCTTTTTTTAAGGTCTCAATTAAATTAGAATTTCCAGCCTTAGTTTCAAAAGCGTTTCTAGAAGAGTTGGTACCATTCTCGCTCGAACTCGCGCTAGCCCGCGAACGCGGAGCTGCCACTATATTATTACTAGCCCCTCTCTCTGACGAGCCCAGAGCCTGATTCATAAAAGTCTTAGCTATCGCATTAAACATTATTTTTCAAAACCATTAGCATTCGGCACTAGTGCCACCACT
>RFQS01000270.1 GCA_009924885.1 Pseudomonadota bacterium
GGTCTATTGTTTTAGCTTTTATTTTATTAATAGATTCCTCTAAAAATGATTTACTTGAAGCATTTAAATTTTTCTCTTTCTGTTCTAAGGCATTTACACTTAAGTTTAAGCAACCAACGCATAAAATTATTAACGCAAACATGAGGGGTCTGAAGATGTGCATAGCTTTAGATTATACTTGGCAGATATTATATTTTCATTAGCAGTATAAATCTATATAAAAGCTCTAAACTCAAAACCTCAAAAATCTCTCAAGTAGCGAGAGCCAATACATAAGAAATATTAAAGCCCCCCTTGGGGTAAGTAACTTTAATTAGAAAATTATTTAAGAAAAACTCCTTTCAGATTTTACAAAATTGTTCTTTATTGACGTTTAAAAAACCTCAAAACTGGGCATAATATTTCTATCAAATAAATTTAAAATTTTAGGTAAGATTCAGGAAACTGAGTCTTTTTTGTTTTTATAGCCATAATTTACGGCAATTTATTGCAATCTAATACCACATTCGGGTATATTGAGGATATAACTCCCTTGATGGTGAAAGTCGGCTTCATGCCGTGCGGTCTTTGACCCTAGCTACAATGGGGTTATTTTCTAGAAACCCCTAATTATAAACATCATCATCTTCATTCTCCCAGACCCGCTTTAAAGGCTCTTCACTTAAAGCCATTTTCGATCTACTTGGCAAGATTCCCATTTTATCACTCCCCCACGGACTTTCAGTCGTAATAGTTCCATCAGGCAATTCATAAAGAATCTTTCCGTTATGCATGAATGCAGCAGGGATACCTAGGTCTTTATTCTTCTTTTTTTCTTCATTCATGGCTGCAATGCCAATCATATTGATCAAAGCATCTTTTTTATAAATTTCAATATCATCAAATGACTCTACTATCTTTGGATTTTCAGGTTTCATTATTTATACTCTCCAGTTCTTGAAAGAAAATTTTATATAAATCTTTATCAATGATAGTTACTTCTTCTGAAGTACCATAAGCTACACGCTTAAAATCATAATATTCATTATTAAATATTAGAGTTATATAATCAGCAAGTGGTCTGTAGGAATTCCAAAAATTAGATAAACCTCTTATATACCTGCGTTTCACATCTTCATCTGGGACATCATGCCCGCCTTTCATTACACGAGACTTAATTCTTTCAATACAAAGCTCTCTAGAAGCCAAAAAAATAAAAGTCAAACTAATTTTATAGCCACATTCCTTTGATTCTCTAATATGCTTTTCCAGAAAAGAGCCAGCTAGAGTGGATTCTATGACTATATTCTTGCCTTGCTGCGTGCATTCAGTTAATAAGTTTATAACCTTCTTCCCAGCAGTTATGCGAGCTTTACTAGGATCTTCTGGTGACATCTGCTTCGCAAACTCATCTGCATTTAAAAATTCATATTTTTCTTCTACAGTCTCTAAATATTTTTTCGCAAAAGTCGTTTTACCAGAGCCATTAGCTCCAGCGATGATTATGACTTGCTTTTCTTTAGCTTTATTCATGCACTAGAGACTCACTTTATTCACTGCAAATAGAATAGACCTTTTATTAATTTTACCATCCACAGTCAAGAGCATAATTAATCAAGCTTGGGAAAAATATTAATAGAGTTACTTATATAGCTTTTATTTATACTGACTATTTCAGGAAACTATTTCAGAATTATATCCCAAGAATTTTCTGATAGATTTCTTATACAGACTGATTCTAGGAAATTTAGTCTTTTTAATAGAGATCTGCTTTTCTTCGTTTCCTCTAGTTATTCTTAGATTAATCTGGTTGTTTTTATTAAAAAGATCATCAGCAAATCTAAAACGAACTGAGGGTTTACATATTGGTGCTTAGCATAACTTAAGCAAGAATTACCTTCATATGTAGCAGAGCTAATTTTACTGCCATTTGTAAAGAATTTTAATGTGCAGTAATAGTTTTGATAATAACCACCATAAGTATTTACGGTGGTAGTGCTATTTGTGTTTAAGGATGTATAAGCTGAATTACCCCAAAAATTAGTATAACCACCGCCAGTGGCATTTGTTCTAGCAACTGTAGTTGGTGGAACATAAGTTGTTCTTAAAAAACCATAGATATAAGCTTGGCTACATTGATTTTTTGGATATTTTTCGGTTCACCCATTTGTTTTTTCAGAGAAGATATAGGATACCCCACGTATGAATCAAGCACTGCTTCTAGCTTTTCTTTACTTGAGCAGCCAAAGCTAATCAAGCAGATGAGTAAAGAGAGCGATGTTAAGATGCTTTTTCTAAAAATCATTACTAATAGTATAATCTGTAAACTTATTTACCACCACGTTTAAAAAACCTCAAAACTGGGCATAATAT
>RFQS01000028.1 GCA_009924885.1 Pseudomonadota bacterium
GGATTGATTTAAAATTTGGCAATCTGAGCATATCTGGGTAAAATGAATTTATGAAACAATCCAAAGTAACAGTTATCGGTGCTGGTAATGTCGGAGCTACAGCTGCTCAGAGACTAGCAGAGAAGAATATAGCGAATGTAGTTTTAATTGATGTCGCAGAGGGCATCGCTAAAGGTAAGGCTCTAGATCTTATGGAAGCTAGACCTGTAGAGCTTGAGGATAGATATATCATAGGTAGCTCTGATTATGCGCTTTCTGAAGGTTCTGATGTGGTTTTAATGACAGCTGGGCTAGCAAGAAAACCAGGGATGAGTCGTGATGATCTTTTAAAGATAAACGCAGATATAGTTACTGCTTGTATTGAAAATGCCCATAAATATTCTCCAGATGCGATATTTATCGTAGTTTCTAATCCAGTAGATGCGATGACGCAGCTAACTCATCAGATACTTTCAGCGAAAGGTGTCGCTAAGAATAAAATTATTGGCATGGCGGGCGTTCTAGATAGTTCTCGTATGGCTTTCTTTATCGCAGAGGCTTTAGATGTCTCTGTTAAAAATATTCAGCCTTGTGTGCTTGGTGGTCATGGGGATGATATGGTACCAGTAGCAAGATATACCACTGTCGCTGGGGTTCCACTTACAGAACTGCTTTCAGAAGAAAAAATTAATGCGATTATTGAAAGAACACAGAAAGGTGGCATAGAGATAGTTAATCTTTTACAGACTGGCTCAGCTTTCTACGCGCCAGCGAGTTCTGCTGTCGAAATGATAGACGCTATTTTATTAAATAAAAAACAGATACTGCCGTGTTCTTGTTATTTAGAAGGTGAATATGGTATTTCTGGTGTTTTCGTTGGTGTGCCTACCAAGCTTTCTAGTAAGGGGATTGAGCAGATTTTAGAGCTTAAGCTTACTGAGTCTGAGTTAGCTGCACTTAAATCTTCAGCAGAGTCAGTTCGTAAAAACATTCAGAGATTAGATGAGCTTAGGCAGATTGCGCCTGCGACTTAATGACAGTTGTCACGGACTTGATTTATTTTTTTGCCGAGTTAATTTAGAATGAGCTTCTCTCATGCTTTGTACTTCTTGGTTTAGGATCATTGTGATTCGGCTTATAACGCTGTCTCTAGGTCTTCTGCAATAATATTTGCACCAGAGGCACGTGAATGTCCACCAGCTTTCTTTTGATATTCTTCGCTTGTTGGAATTATTTGTGCTATTTTAGTTAAGTCAAGCTCTGAAAGAGCCTTATGATCGTTTGATCTTAAACAGACTTTAAACTCAATCCCCTCAGCGGTTTTTTTATCTTTCTCAATTATAAGAAACAATAAATCAGCATTTGGATTATAAGCTGCTAACTTAGGCATCAATCCAGTAGCTTCTTCCCAAATTATTTGATCTTGTTTCTTGTTAAAGTCTTCACCTAATTTATTTTTTTGTTCTTGATTTAGAGTTTGAAAATCTTCTTGGCTTATACTGAAAATAGCTATATTAAAAGAATTTCCAAAAATATGATAATGCGTATTTAGATCTTTAACTATTTGTTGAAAAATCATGTTTTCTTTATGACCCAATGAAGACATGATATGTTTGAGGTTGTTTTCTATAGCTTGAAAAGAACCATTCATGACTTGGCGTAAAGAATTCCTTAATTGCAGTGGTGGACTGCTAGTTAGGTTATTTGATTGCTGAGGTGTTACCAAAAGCCACTGATTATCATGTATTAAGCTAAAATAGGCTAAATCAAGATCATTTTTTCTGAGTAGTGGCTGATCACTTTCCCATTCACGGCAAAGCTTTAAAACTATCTCACCACTAGAGAAACTACTAGTATCATTTATGTAAAAATGTGAGTCTTTGCTAGGGTAGAAGGATGAACTACCTCGGGCATGTTCATCTATTTGCACAGATAAAGTAGCATCTTTAATGGCATTTTTAATAGCAGGACTCTCTATCTGACTTAAATTTGGCACGTCTGTGCTTAGGGCTACGTCATATTTATCTTTAATAATATTTGAATCAAAAGCTTCAATATCCTTATAATTTGGTAGAAAGGTATATTTATCGTTTTTTACTCTATCTGAAAGCAACATTTGTACTTCTGTATGAGGATTCATTTGGGTTATTATATTTTTTAAAATTAACATTGCTGCAAGACCGTCACCATCAGCACCTATATGTGTTGTTAATAAAGCATGCTTAGCGTTGACTAAATTTTGCTTGAGAGTTTTTGCCATGGAAACAAATTCTTCTGGTATTGCTGAACAAATTTCCTTAGTAAGGGGAATTGGATGATGAAGTGCTGGCATGCGAGAAGGTGGTTTAAGATAAAATTCTTGCTTGGGATTAATTTTTGAAATAATCTGCCTAGAGGGGTAAAGTATAATACTCTGTAGTAAATGAAAAATTGACATTCAAGTGCTTCCTTGTTGTTTATTGAGCACAGAATGATTTAAGATAATGTTAATTCTCCCTTTCGGGAATAAACCTATTATAGATATTTTAGCTAAATTTAGGGTATAATATCTATACACATTGATACTGTTGCCGAGCGTGCAAGTTCAAGGCTGAGGAGGACGAATGACCGCAGTGTACTCTAGGTACATGAGGATCGTGAGGACGACGAAAACGCAGAAATTGGAGTTCGGCAACAGTATCATATTAGGGCGTTAGAGTGTCTTAATGTCTATTAGCTTAACTGTTAATAAATTTTTTGATCCTGTTATGAATTTAGCGAAGTCGAGTCTTGCTAAAATTTATCAGGTATTACCAGCTTCTGCTCAGAAATTTTTTCTAGGTATTGCGACGACGAAGGCTTCGCCAGAGGTTTTGAAAGGTTTACACGCAGATGTCAGTGCATCTGAGCATGCTAAGGCTTTATCTAATAAATTAAATCAGCTTTTACCTAAAGTGGGTGATACGGCTGTATTTTTTTCAGATCCTCACCAGGCTGGACCATACATGATACCGAATGCTATTCAAAAAGCTCTTAGGTCTAATCCTTTACCAGATGAGTTAAAGGCACAATTTCAAAAGCAGGGTTTAAATGTTGAGGAGTATTTAAGTATGGCATTGAGCCCTACTCATACAGGTTTAGTTGTGAGAATTACCCCTACTTCAGATAATCCAGAGGGATTATTATTTATTCATATAGATCTTCGCTCACAGAAGCCAAGTAAAGAAAATTTAAGTCCATTTAATGGTGAAATGAAGATAGAGGGTATTCCTGAAGCAAGTAAACGAGCTGTTGTTTACCATACTGATTTTGAGTTTTTTAAAGTTGGGCATGTCGAAAATACGACAAGTTTTTTAACTGAATTAAAAGAAATTAAAAAGGATCTTCATTATTATGTCCCTACGCTCTTTTCAAGAGCTGTGCAAATTTTAGGAAATGAGAAATTAGGACCCTCCATAGAAAGCTATTTACGTAATTTAACAGATAAGCTGCCAAAGCAGCACTTAGATAGTTTACGTAACAGTCTTTTAAATATTAGGCTTCCTGCTTTTTCTTCACCTTTCAATAACTCTGAGAATAATTTAAAAGCTATAGCTATCAATGAAACTCAGCCGAAGAATAATAAAGTAAAAGAGAAAATACCACCTAAAATGGTATGCAGTGATTTAGTTGCTCACTTACTTGCATCGAAAGTAAAATTAGATAATGCTTTTCATTTAGTTAAATCTAAATTACAAGAAATCTCTCAAAGCCCCACCCCAAGTAATCTTTACGATACATTAAGGCAAGAATTATACCAAGCTGGGAAGATTAAACACAACAGCCTAACGTACAGTTTCGCTTAGGGGACTGTATATTAGGCGCTCGAATTTCTGCGTTTCCGTCGAGTCCCCTTAGGCAGCAGCTTTCTTAGGTTTAGGTGTATACCCTTTCATCTTAAAGTATTCTCTAGACTGCTCTTGAGTGAGGGTTAATTTTTTAATATCATAGATTAGATCTTCTCTTGTTTCTGTTGACATCTCAAAATCTACGGTGTTAATAATACAGTCAGTAGGACAGACTTCTGTGCATAGACCACAGAACATACATAGACCGTGATCTATATAAAACTGTGTAGATTTCGCTTTCACCTCGGTATGTGGGATAACTGAAATACAAGCATCAGGGCAGACTCTTTCGCATTGCTTGCAGGCGATACATAGATGCTCACCAGTAATAGGGTCTACATTTAGTGCTAGCCTGTGTCTTGATCTAGGATAGAGTTCAGGCATTTTATTCGGGTAATCAGAGGTGATCGGATCTCTAGTAGTGTGTTTCACTACTGTAAACATACCTAGAAGAATGTTATAGATTCCAAGAGGGAATTTAGTGAATGATTTTAAGGTACTTATGAAATTCATGATTTAATATACTCCAAAATTATAGCCATAAGGAACAGAATGGCAAGTGTAAGAGGAATAAGGTATTTCCAACCAAACTCCATTAACTGATCTTGTCTCAGTCTTGGTAAAGTAGCTCTAACCCAGATAGCGATAAGGAACATAAGGTAAATCTTCACTAAGAGAGTTACAGATGTTACTACCCAGACGAAATTCAGCCCTTCAAACATGCCATTAAAGGTGCCAATAACAGGGAGGCTGATATTTAGATTAGTAAGAGCTGAATAAAGCGCTTGTTCCGCTTCTATGCTAATCGGTAGATGTGAACCACCAAGAAATAATATAGAAGCTATAGCTGAAGCGATAAATAGATTAGTATATTCGGCTAAGAAAAATAATGCGAATTTCATACCGCTAAACTCAGTGTTAAATCCAGAAACCAACTCTGACTCAGCTTCTGGGATGTCGAAAGGAATTCTGTTAACCTCTGCCGTGGAAGCGGTAATGAAGATTAAAAATAAGCTAACGCACAGTGTTATGTAAACTAAAGTCACGAAACCATCAAAAAAATTACCATTAGTGCTAGCAAAAAGATTTAAGATTCTCGGTAATTCACCGTTACCCAGAAGGTTCCAGTTAAGTATTCCACCAGCTTGAGCTTCAGATATTTCAAAAAGATTTACTGAACCAGAGAGCATAATGATAGAGATAATGGCGAGTACCAAGGGGATTTCATAACTGATAGCTTGAGAAGCGGCTCTTAGACCACCCATGAGTGAGTACTTATTATTAGATGCCCAGCCTGCCATAACTAGCGACATAGTGCCAAGTGATAGAAAACCTAATATGAATATCAAGCTAATATCAAGATCGGCATAGATGAAACCGCCTAGGCGATTAGCTGCTACAGCTAGTAAAGGTAGGAAAACTACCATGGAAGGGGCGAAGAATAATGCTGGAGCTAGGAAAAATAGAATAGGATCTGAGTTCTTAGGTACAGTATCTTCTTTAAAAAGAAGTTTTAAAGCATCAGCTAGTGTTTGCAAGCCGCCATTAGGTCCTACTGCATCTGGTCCGATTCTTACAGTGAGTAAAGATAGAAATTTTCTTTCACAAAGCACCATGAATAATGCATTTACGGGAATAATAGTCGCTACTACGACAGTAGGAGCTAGATATGCGTGAATATCAGCTAGGTTTTTAAATATCTGTTTATCTATAGCAGGGAACCAAGTCGGCATCAGTTCGTTAAATACGAAAGGTGCTTTCCACGCGAAAGTTAGTCCAGCACCAGCTGCTACGACGAAGATAATCGATAACCAAACTACAGCTAGAATAAAAAACTTGAAAGCCTGAACTAATGCTGATCTTTGCGCAAAAGTCTCTCTAGGATGGAAAGTAGATAGTAAATTTAGGTCAACTGCTTTAGAATTCATTGCCTTAACATTATAACTTGAATTCATATAATCGGATTTATAGCTCAGTATTTTTTATCATGGCAAAAGAAAGTACTCCAGAGCAGCTTTCTTCACCATCTACTGTTGCTTTTACTTCAAATTTCCCAAAAGGAAATCTAAATTTCATTTTTTTTACTTCTATATCTAATCTGTCTCCTGGAACTACGATTTTTCTAAATCTAATCTGATCTAGTCCAGTAAATATTCCTTTATAACCAACGGAATAATCTTTTACGTGAAGCATGCATATGCAGCACATTTGAGCTAATGCTTCAAGTTGTAATACACCTGGCATAATAGACACATCTGGGAAGTGTCCTTGGAATTGAGGTTCATTTACAGAAATATTCTTATAGCCTTTAGCGTACTCGCCAGCTAAACATTCAGTAACTCTATCCACCATTAAGAAAGGGTATTTATGGGGTAATGTATTGAATATATCCTGTATATCCATCTTGATAACTTGATTTTCAGTGCTTGATTCTATTATGTTCATACTTTTTCTTTCTTATTATTAGTTTCTTGAAGGATCTTTTTAATAGGGATTTTAAAACTATACAATAATTTCTTCTTTAGAATAAGCTAGATTAAACTGATCATGTATCGCTTTAACTGCCTTGTGGCTTTCCTCGATTTTTATAATACAACTGATTTTAATTTCACTAGTGGTGATCATCTGTATATTAATGCCAGCATTATATAGAGATGAGAACATTTCAGCAGCTATACCTGGTTTATTCAACATTCCCGCTCCGACTATGGATACCTTAGCAATATTTTCATCGAAAACTATTTTATCCGCTCCGACTTCTACTGCTAACTCTTCTGCGATCCTTACTGCTTTTTGTAAATAATCTTGCTGGACGGTGAAAGCTATATCTATAACTCCGTCTCTAGGAATGGATTGAAGAATAACATCTATGCTCACATTTTCTTTTGCGAGTCTATCGAAAATTTTACAGGCTATACCTGGCTTATCTGGTACTCCCATAAAACCTAATTTAGCTTGTTTGTCATCTATTGCAACTCCAGTCACAGCCTGGGTTAATTCCATATTTCTTACCTCACTTAATTTAACCACTCTAGTACCTAAGTCATCTGGCTTGAAAGTACTTCTTACTCTTAGATTTATATTATATTTTTTAGCTAACTCTACCGAACGCGGGTGTAAGACTTTAGCTCCGAGGCTAGCAAGCTCTAGCATTTCTTCATAACTTATAAGATCTAATCTTCTGGCTTCTGGAATTATACGGGGATCAGTCGTATAGACTCCATCTACATCTGTGTATATATCGCATCTTTCGGCTTTTAAAGCAGCAGCTATCGCTACAGCGGATGTATCTGAGCCACCTCTGCCAAGAGTAGTTATTTCACCATCTTCTGTAATACCTTGAAAACCAGCTACTATAACGATTTCCCCAAGATTTAGATGTTTTTCTATTCTATCTGTCTTAATCTGAGCGATTCTCGCACGATTATGTGCTCTCTCTGTAATAAAGCCAGCTTGTGAAGCTACTAGTGATATAGCCTTAAAGCCCATTTGATGTAAGCACATCGCGACTAAGGAAACAGTGACCTGTTCACCTGTAGATAGAAGCATATCAAGTTCTCGCCCTTCTGGTAAGGGATTGAATTCTTTCGCTAATTTGACTAAAGAATCAGTAGCTTTACCCATGGCAGAGACTACTATAACGAGATTAGCGTTTTCGCTTTCTCGAATAGCTATCTCACAGACCTGTTTAATACAGTCTGCGTTAGCGACAGAACTCCCCCCGAATTTAAGAACAGTAGTTTTATCTTTAAGCACTTTAGTATCTCTCTTGAAACTTTAATCCGATCTAATATCTTTTAACTAATGAGATTTAGCTAACTGTTTATCAGTCTCTGTACCAAAGAATAATTTGGAGTCTTCATGGATAGACAGTTCTAGAGTCTTTAATGAACCCACAGCTTCATTAAGAGATACCGCTTCGGTCTTATTACCTACTATCGCAGACATTTTACCCCATTCGCCATTCTGTACCATCTCAGCAGCTTTCCAGCCAAGTCTAGTACCTAATACTCTATCGAAAGCTGATGGTCTACCGCCTCTTTGGATGTGACCTAAAGTCGTAGATCTAGTTTCTATACCAGTTTCTTTTTCAATAATTTTAGCGATCTTTTCACCGATACCACCTAGCTTAACGTGCCCGAAAGCATCCAATTCAGTATCTTTGGTTACGTCTTGATTAGAAAGTTTAGCTCCTTCAGCTGCGACGATTATCGCGTAGGATTTTTTTGCATAAACTTTCTTGATAGTCTCACAGAGTTCTTTTGTATCTACTTCTTCCTCTGGAACTAATATGTAATCAGCATTCCCTGAAATACCAGAGAAAGAAGCTATCCAGCCAGCGTGCCTGCCCATAACTTCACAGACTAGAACGCGCTCGTGAGAGCAAGCTGTCGTGTGTAAAGAGTCTATCGCATCTGTAACGATATTAATACAGGTATCAAAACCAAAAGTCACATCAGTACCAGATAAGTCATTATCTATAGTCTTCGGCACGCCGATTACATTTATTTTATATTGATTATAAAGTTTAGAAGCTACGCCGCAAGTATCTTCGCCGCCTATGGCTACTAGAGCGTCTAATTTATTATCCTTCATGGTCTTAATTACAGCTTCAGGACCACCTTCTATTTTAAAGGGATTAGTTCTTGAAGATTTAAGGATAGTTCCACCTTCTCTGATTATATCTTCTGTCTTATCTAAACTAAGCTCAGTGGTAATGTTCTCCACTGCACCCTTCCAGCCATATTTAATACCGATCACCTCTGATCCATATTCTTTAACAGATTTGAAAACTAAAGCTCTTATCACGGAATTTAAACCCGGACAATCACCACCGCCAGTAAGTACACCAATACGCATGGATAATATACTAGCGTAAATTATGTCTATTTTGTAAGCCCTTAAACGATTTAGTTGTAAAATTTAAAAGCATTTCTTCACTTTTCGCTAAGATTTAATTTATGAGTAATTACTGGCTTATAAAATCAGAACCGTCATCTTTTTCTATAGATGATTTAAAATCTCTGCCGAATAAAACTGATATGTGGGATGGTGTTAGAAACTATCAAGCTAGAAATATTATGATGAAAGAGATGAAGACTGGTGATAAAGCATTTTTTTATCACAGTAATGCTAAGCCACCTGGTGTTGTTGGCGTCGTGGAAGTCGTTACTAAAGAAGCATATCCAGATCCTACACAGTTCGATAAAAAATCTAAATATTATGATCCACAGAGCGATATAAATAATCCACGTTGGTGGCTAGTAGATGTAAAACATCTTCAGGATTTACCTTTTATTTCTCTTGAAACGATAAAGGCTAATCCTAAACTGAAAGACATGAAGCTAGTACAGAAAGGTTCTCGCCTATCAGTGCAGCCAGTCGCTAAAGAAGAATGGGATGAGATATTAAATATGGCTCAGGTAAATGCTCAGTACCAACAGTAGTAAAAATCTTCAAGTGAAATCTTCTAATCGAGAGGTTTTGGGTATAGCTTTGCCGATAGCTGCTGCTATTGCCGTGCCACAGCTTAATTTCGTTATTAATAATATTTTTCTTGGTACGCTTGGTGAGAAGGCTTTAGGGCTGGCTGGTTTAACTGGTATCTATTATTTAATTTTTGCTGTGATTGGTATGGGCTTTAGTAATGGTGTCAGAGTCCTTATTGCAAGGCGAGCTGGAGAAAATAATCCAGATGAGATAGGTGAGCTTTTTTACCAAGGAGCGATTATTAGTATCGTCATTGCCTTATTGGGATTGCTTTTCACCTATATTTTTGCCGGTCATATATTTGCGATTTCTTTAAAAGATTTTAGTAACTTTGTAGCTGCCTTTAGTTTTCTTAAAATTCGAATTTGGGGCTTATTTTTTCTTTATCTCTATCAGCTTGGTAACACGCTTTTAGTGGGTACTAATAATTCTCGCCTTTTAATTATTGGTACTTTTATTGAGACGCTTGTAAATATATTCTTTGATTATGTTTTAATTTATGGTAAGTTTGGTTTTCCTGAATTAGGTTTTAATGGTGCAGCTTATGCTTCATTGATCGCTGAATTTTCAGGACTTCTGGTTATTTGTTTAGTTTTAAATATCAATGGTATTAAAAATACTTTTAAATTATTTAAACTAAGAAGCCTAGATTTCTCTCTCTGTAAGGTTATCCTAAAGCAGTCATCACCTTTAATCCTTCAGTATGCCATCGGCATACTCAGTTGGGAGTATTTTTATATTCTGGTTGAGCATTATGGTTCCTTGGAACTCGCTATCTCTAATACGATGAGAAATATTTTAGGTTTATTCGGCTGTTTTACTTGGGCTTTTTCTGCGACTACTAGCACGATGGTCAGTAACTTAATTGGGCAGGGTAAGCAAGATGCTGTATTGGACTTGATTTGGAAGATCTCTAGGCTTTCGGTAATTTTTGCTTTAATTTCATGTGCTTTAGTTATAATGAATTTAAATTTTTGGCTTGGTATTTATGGTCAGGGTGAGGGTTTTATTACAACAGCTATCCCTGTTTTGAAAGTGGTTCTAGTTGGACTGTTTATTGCTTCTTTTTCAAATATCTGGGTTAATGCTGTAATTGGTACTGGTCATACGAAAACTGTTCTGCTGGCTGAATTCTTAGCGGTCATTGCATATTCTATCTATAACTACATAGTTCTAGAGCAGCTTCATTTATCATTAATCTGGGCTTGGGCTAGTGAATGGCTTTACTGGATTGTTTTATTGATTCCATGTTTCATTTATGTGAGAAGTGCTAAGTGGGCTAAAGGTTTAATTTAACTTCCAGCTAATTCTTTAGATCTTTGACTAGCTGCTTGAATTGCCTGATTAATTATTTCTGAAAATCCATTATTCTCTAAACTGCTAATAGCAGCATGGGTAGTACCATTAGGGCTGGTAACAGCTTTTCTAAGTTTCGCAGGAGATTCATTTATAGTTTCATCGCACTGCTCGTGACCTCCAATTTCACTATTCTCTCTGGTGCTATTTAATAATAACCCTGAACCTAGAAAGGTTTTATTTACTAAAATACTAGCTTCCTCTAAGCTAAGTCCTTGATTGATTCCAGCCTGAATTAAAGCTTCTGCAAGAAAGAAGAAATAGGCTGGACCAGATCCAGAGAGGGCTGTCACTGCATGCATTTTATTTTCATCATCTATGAAGATAACGTCACCTACAGCATGAAAAATTTCTTCTACTAAGTTTTTATGCTCATCATTGCAGTGCTTATTGTAGGTTAGAGCCGTAATTCCAGAGCCGATTTGGGCTGGTGTGTTAGGCATGGCTCTAAAAATTGGATTAAATGGAAATCTATCTTCTATCGTTTTTATATTTATTCCAGCGAGGACGGAGACGATAATACATTCACTGCTTATGCTTTTTAAAGAATTTAAGATTTCAGAAATATCTTTAGGTTTAACTGCAATGATCAGCAGATTTGGTTTCTCTGAACTAATCATCTCCTCGATTTTTTCGTAAGCCGTGAAATCTATCTTTTTACTTAATTTATCTAATTTTTCTTGACCACGGTTACAGATACTCAGTTTAATCTCTGTATTTTCGTATCGCTCGGGAACTTTAATTTCTGGGTTAGCTAATATTTTTTTTTGAGCTAAATGAATACCTGAGGCTATCGCTGAACCCATAGCTCCAGCACCGATTATGGAGAGATTTAAAATATTTTTTCCCACTAATACCAAAATACCATTTTAATCTAGAAAAAACTTTTTCTGCTTTTTCATCGTTCTTCCTAGTCTTGAAAACGCACGTTGTGCAGCGGTCTTGAATATGTTATGTTCTTAAATAGTGGCTTTATTAGAGGTTAAAAATTTATCTAAATCTTTTTCTATCTCAAAAGATGGGGGATGGGGGCTGAGGGCTAAAGAGCTTCTTCGAGTCGTGCGGGGAGTAGATTTATCTATTGATAAAGCTGAGATATTAGTTTTAGTAGGTGAATCTGGTTGTGGTAAATCCACTTTAGCAAGACTTATAACTCGTCTCACTGAGCCAGATTCAGGTGAGATTAATTTTGAGGGTGAAGATTTTTTACATCTTCATGGATCTAAGCTTTTAAATAAAAGAAAAAGTTTACAGATGGTTTTCCAGAATCCTTTCAGTAGCTTAGATCCTCGCTTTAAAATTTTTGATTCTATTGCTGAACCATTGAGAATAAATAAAGAAAAGAATATTAAAGAAAGAGTATTTGAGCTTATGCAGCTTGTGGAACTTGATGCTGAATTTGCTTCTAAATATCCACATCAGTGTTCAGGTGGACAAAATCAGCGAGTCTGCATAGCAAGAGCGATAGCTTGTAATCCTAAATTGATTATTGCAGATGAAGCTGTAAGTGCTTTAGATGTGTCGATTCAGTGGACTATCTTGAATTTGATGCTGAAGCTTAAGCGGGAACTGGGTATTAGTTTTCTTTTTATTACTCATGATTTAGCGGTGGCTAAGTTTATCGCAGACAGAGTAGCTGTTATGTATCTAGGAAAGATAGTTGAAATAGCAGCTAAGGATGATTTATTTCACAATCCCTTACATCCTTACACTAAAGCTCTTTTAAGCTCAGCTCCAGTCCCAGACCCGACTAAGCGTGATAGGGAGCGTACTTTTTTGTATGGTGAAATACCCAGTGCAACTAAAATACCTAGTGGTTGTGCTTTCCGCACTAGATGTCCTGAATGCTTTGAGGCTTGTGAGATCAATGATCCACAGCTTGAAAACGCAGGAATTGGAGTTCCGCTACACGCCCATAAGGTGTCTTGTCTGCTGTATCAAGGAGAGTGTAAATAATGCTGCCTATAACAGAATCGATAAACCCACTTTCTGAAAATTTAGATCAGTTGAACTCCTCTGATTTAGTTCAGCTCTTTGTGGATGATCACCAACAGATTTTAAAAGCCATTGCTGATGTTAAAGAAGATATCGGAATGGTCATCGAAGTTGTTAGTGAATCTTTAAGGCAAGGTGGATCACTGATTTACGTGGGAGCTGGTACTAGTGGACGTCTTGGTGTTTTAGATGCAGTCGAATGTCCGCCTACTTTTTCTACTGAGCCAGATTTAGTGAAAGCTATTATCGCTGGTGGTGAAAGAGCCATCCAGCATGCAGTAGAAGGAGCCGAAGATGATGAAGCCGCTGGTTATGCTGATGTTTTAGCGAAGATGAATTTAAAGAGTAGTGAAAACGCAGAAATTGAAGTTCGCGAGCCGCCGCTTGATGGCACTGTTGCCGAACGTGCAAGTTCAAGGCTGAGGAGGACGAATGACCGCAGTGTACTTCAGGTACATGAGGATCATGAGGACGACGAAAACGCAGAAATTGGAGTTCGCGAGCAGTGCCCTGATGTGGTTATAGGTATTTCAGCTAGCGGTGGAGCAGCTTATGTTATAGGAGCTTTAAAAGCAGCGAGAGAATATGGTGCTAAGACAGCGGTACTTACCAATAATCATGGAGCTGAGATTATTAAATATGCGGATTATGCTATTTTTTTAGATACTGGTCCAGAGATACTTTCAGGTAGTACTAGGCTTAAAGCTGGAACCTCGCAGAAGATGGTACTTAATATTATAAGTACTTCAGTTATGGTTAGGTTAGGTAAAACCTTTGGTAACCTAATGATAGATGTTAAGGTTAGTAATAAAAAGCTTAAGGAAAGAGCTATTAGATTAGTAAGCTTAATTGCAGGCTGTGATAAGCCTTTAGCGGAGCAGGCTTTAGCTTTATCTAATAATAGAGTTAAGCAGGCTATTCTTTATCTTAAAAAAGGATTGGATTTTGACTCTGCTACTGATTTATTAAAGATTAATCAAAATTATTTATCAAGGGCGTTAGCATAGCTTAATTTTCGTTTATGGAGACTTAATCTTGAGTTTGCATTTAATGCTGAAGAGAACATGGAGTTGTACATCGGTCTTGATTAAGCTAAAATAGTTAGACTGTATGGCTAGTCTTAAAGAAATTAAACTTAAAATTAATAGCACTAAAAAAACCAAGAAGATTACGGCTGCGATGAAACTTGTCGCTGCGGCGAAGGTAAATAAAATGCAAAAGTTAATTAAGGCTGCTAGACCTTATGCAAATGGTGTGAAACAGCTGTATACTCAGCTTCAGGGATGTTTAGATCAGGAAGAGCTGGACCAGAATCCTTTGTTGAAAAAAATTACTAAGGTTGATAGTGTTTTATTGATTGTAATTTCTTCGGATATCGGTCTGTGTGGCCCGTATAATGCTAATATTCTTAAGCTTGCTAGAAAAAGAATTAAAGATTTACAGGCAGGCGGATTGAAAATATCTTTACTTACTATTGGTAGAAAAGCTACCGATGCCTTTTCTAAAATAATTTATAAAGAGCAAGGAGTAGAGATTCTTAGGTCATATATAAATTTACAAACTAAACCTAGTTTAGAGTTAGTGGAAGAAATTAGTACATTTGCTGCTGAGAAATTTACTTCAAATGAAGTTCAGAAAGTAGAAGTAATTTCTACTCGCTTTATTAGTATGGTTAATAGTGTGGCTGAAATTAAAAACTTTCTTCCAGTAGAAAAGCCACA
>RFQS01000271.1 GCA_009924885.1 Pseudomonadota bacterium
GCTTAGCACCTTAAAGTCTAAAAAGAGCGAATTACTTGGATATACTGCTGAAAAATATACTGATAATAAAGTAGAATATTATTATATACTAGATTCATATTATTTAGACGAAGATCTTACAGATAGAAGATTTAAAGAAAACGATAGCGATATAGAAACTTTTGGCCAGTATAATTACTATATCAAATTACATAATTTAGCTGTATCTAAATTTGATATAAAAAACATAAAAAAAATTGCCGTCTCTTATTATATGCAAAATCTCTTATCCTTAAGCAAAGAAAATGCTTATTATTTTTTTGGAAAACCTATATACGCTTTGACTTATTACCAATCTTCTTTATATTCTTATGGTTTATTTTACGAAAGGATTTCGTCTTCTCCAGAGTATTCGAAGATAAGCCAAGAAGTAAAAGATGATCCGGACAAATTGATCGAATACTATTCTGCAACATCTAATTTAAAAAAGAAGGTAGAAAATAATAAAGATGTAAAAGGACCAGTATTTGTTATGGATGCAACTCAAAAAGACTTAGAATTTTTAAACCAGAATAAAACTAAGCATAATCAAGATTCGTTAGATACACTAGCTAAAGAAAAAGGAGGAACCCTTAATTTACAAGATCTAGCCAAATTCTATAATAAGAAATAATTTAAAATTTAAGTGTAATATTATTATAGGAAAAAGGCTAGATGAGCGATATTATTCTACCAATTGATGGAGACATTAGGCCGTTAGAAGCTAAAGTAAATCGTTTTGCATCTAAAGGCATAAATTTAAATCTAAGAAACAACTTATCTCAGCCATTAGGTAGAATTACTGGTCAAGTTAGTGAATTTAATAAATCATTAGAAGCTTCTAATGCTCGTGTTTTAGCATTCGGAGCATCTGCAGGAGCAGTTTATGCCGTAGGAAGAGCCTTTCAAGAAGTTATTAAATCATCTGTAGAAGTAGAAAAGCAATTATTAGACATAAATGTTGTATTAAATGCGTCACAACAAAATTTAGATCGTTTTGGCAAATCTTTATTTGATATAGCGAGAAATACAGCTAATCCATTCAGCGCTGTTTCAAAAGCTGCAACTGAATTAGCTCGTCAAGGTTTAGGAGTAGAAGAAACTTTAAAAAGAACAAGTGATGCACTTATTTTAAGTAGACTATCTGGACTAGATGCAGCAAAAAGCGTAGAAGCATTAACAGCTGCTGTAAATAGCTTTTCTAAAGCTGGACTAACGTCTACTCAGGTTATTAATAAATTAGCTAATGTTGATGCTGCATTTGCTGTAAGTTCTGCAGATCTTGCAGAAGCAATAAGTCGAGTTGGAAGTACTGCTCAAGATGTTGGTGTTGACATTGACGAGTTAATTAGTTTAGTAACTGCAGCTCAACAAACAACCGCCCGAGGAGGATCAGTTATCGGCAATTCTTTTAAAACAATTTTTACTCGTTTACAAAGATCTGATACACTTTCTGAATTAGAAGGATTAGGAATAGCCGTAAAAGATTTAGCGGGAGAGACTTTACCAGCTGTACAAATATTACAAAATTTAGCAAAAACATTTAATGTTTTAAGTTCTTCTCAAAAAGCTTCTGTAGCAGAAACGGTGGGAGGAGTTTATCAAATAAATATTTTAAGAGCAGCTTTAGGAGACTTAGGCAAGCAATATGGAGTATTTAACACGGCACTAAATACTTCAAGAAACTCAACAAACGAAGCTATTAAAAGAAATGAAGAATTAAATAAATCTAACGATGCATTATTAAAGCAATTATTAACAGATTTTAAACAAGCTGGCAAAGAAATAGGAGACATTGTATTCGCTCCTACAATTAAAGACACAGCAGGTTTTATTAGTAAATTATTAGAAGATTTTAGAAAGCCTGAAGAATCTCGTTCTGCTGGATCGCAATTAGCTACAGAAGTATTAAAAGGCTTTGGAGATTTTGTATCTGGTCCAGGTATAGCAATAGCAACAGCTGGATTAGCTAAAATATTTTTAAATCTTGCCAAGTTCAGTGCTGAAGCATTTAAAGGGTTTATGGGGATTCAAAGTGGCGCAGATAAATTAGCAGCTGCGCAACAAAGAATTAATACAATATTATTATGATAAAAATATGGTTAGAAATATGACAAGACCAGATATGATTTCAGGAGTTGTTAAATCTACACCAACTTTATCACAAATGTTGGAATTTGGTCCAATTGTTGATCAATATTCTGTAAAGAATAAAATTATTGCTGACAAAGAATCAGGAGTTTTATATACAACTCCATCTTTACAATTTATTGGAGATGGTGAAGAATCTCTTAGACCTCAAAATGTCAATCAAAATAAAA
>RFQS01000272.1 GCA_009924885.1 Pseudomonadota bacterium
CTTAGTTGCGATTATAGATAGAAACCGCATCCAGCTTGATGGTGGCACAGAAACCACTATGGCACTTGATCCGATAGAAGATAAATTAAAAGCTTTTAATTGGGAAACTGTAACCATTGATGGCCATAATCTTGAAGAACTAGACCAAGCTCTGAAGCAGGCTTATCAAATAAGTAAAGAAACAAATAAACCATTTGCAATTATCGCAAATACTATTAAAGGCAAAGGAATCTCTTTCATGGAGAATGCAGTAGGATGGCACGGAGTGGCTCCAAGTGACACTGACCTAGAGAAGGCTTTAGTAGAATTAGCGGGGAGTAAATAATTATGGGTGCAGCAATAGAACCATCAACAGAAAAAATAGCTACTAGAGTAGCTTATGGCAAGAGCTTAGTCGAATTAGCTAAATTAAACCAAGATATAGTCGTTTTAGATGCAGATTTATCTAGTAGTACTCAGACTAAATTTTTCGCTAAAGAATTTCCTGAAAGATTTTTTAACATGGGAATCGCAGAAGCAAACATGGTTAGCACTGCAGCTGGCTTAGCTAAAGCTGGGAAAATCCCCTTTGTGAGTAGCTTTGCGATGTTCGCAACAGGTAGGGCTTGGGAGCAGGTACGTAATTCAGTCGCTCATAATCACGCAAATGTAAAAATCTGCGCCACGCATGCTGGTCTTACAGTCGGTGAAGATGGTGCAAGTCATCAAATCATTGAAGACATAGCTCTAATGAAAAGCATTCCAGGTATGGTAGTTATAGTTCCAGCCGATGCAAAGGAAACAGAGAAAGTAATGCAGGCAGTTACCGCTTACCATGGTCCAGTTTACGTGAGACTTGGGAGATCGGCATTAGCAGTGCTTTTCGATGATAAATATGATTTTCAGATCGGCAAAGCCAATGTCATTAATACTGGAGAAGACTTAAGCATTATGGCCTGTGGCATTATGGTTAGTGCAGCGGTAGAGGCAGCTAAAATCCTTAAAGAAAAACATAATAGAAGCATTGAAATCATAAATATCGCTTCTATAAAGCCTTTAGATACAGAAACTATCGTCAATTCAGCCTTGAAAACGAGAAACATCATAGTCGCAGAAGAGCATAATATCTGGGGTGGACTGGGAGACAGCGTAGCTAGTGCTTTACTAGAGAACTGCTCAGAGAAATTAAATTTTAAAAGGCTTGGTGTAAATGATTCCTTCGGTCAATCTGGGAAAGCTGAAGACCTACTAGTACACTATGGTCTTACAGCAGAGAATTTAGTTAAACTGTCTTTAGAGATGCTTCATTAAAATGTTTTACGACTTCAGCCGCACTTTATTTACTTTAGCTATGAGCATGCTTGCCGCAGTGACAGTATTTGACATTGCTGGCTATAACTATTCACCTATTTTCTTAGTACTTTTTCTTATCAGCCAAATCTTCACTAAAAATTACGCTACTGTTGGTTCTATCGCTTACATTATTTTGGGCATTCTCGGCATTCAGATTTTCGCCTTCGGTGCGGGGATTTCATATGTAACGCAGCTTGGCTTTATGTATTTAATTGCTTTAATCCCTTTTACTATTTTTGCTTTCCTCTATAGATCATCATTTGAAGAGACTTTAAACCATCCCAAAAAATTATTTAAGCCTTTAATTGCCTTTGGCATACTTCATCTTGTAGCGAATATTCTAATTATGCTCACTGGCAGATTTAATCTTTTCAAGTTTATAGATTTAAGCATATTAACTGGCTTAATTGATTTATTTCTTGCTTATTTAGCCTTAATTTATTTACAGAAAATTCGTTTGAAAGTAGCCTCTACTCAAGTTTAGTGGCTAGATTTTTGTTTTTGGGGCAATCCTAATTTCGGACAGCTGGGGACTCTAAAGAATTTTCCAAATGTTATTAACATCCCACACAACCCAATTTAATTGAGTCTGCACAGGGTGTTAATAACTTAATTGTTTATATGGTCAGATGTCACTTTAGGTTACTTTGGTAAACCAGTGCTAGGATCCGTGCCAACCATCTCTGACATAGCCTTTCTTCTTTCCCATGCATCAGCTTGATCTTGCAGAACTTTAGTAGTAATCTCTTCTGTTTTGCTTGGAGGTTGTGGTTGTTTTGGTGGCTCAATATCAACTCTTTTGATACCAAAATCGGGGAAAACACTATTGGCGATATTATAGTTTACATTACTCATTTAATTAACTCCTTTTAAGTTATTACCTTGAGTAAAATAATACCGTAATTACTCACCCCATAACAAGTTTAAGAGTTAGGGTTTGATCAAGTATGGATTTAATAGCATTGAAGAGATTAAGTCCTTGTTTTTTTGCAGTCTG
>RFQS01000273.1 GCA_009924885.1 Pseudomonadota bacterium
GGCAATACTCAAGTAGGATATTACGGGTCTTCCGAAGATTTTGCTACGGGAGAATTTTTATGTCTCCAGCTAGTTTCCACCGGAAATATTAACCCGGCAGACATTACTATTCAGTTAGATATGTTCTAATTATATTAATTTACATGCCTCGAAGTGCATTCCATCAGGACGCTTAGTGAAATTGCCGCCCCAATAAAATCCATATTTTTCTGCGATCGGTACTAAGTCTACGACACTGCCTTTTACACCCCTTGGCGCGGGTTTCGAGCCTAGGGGATTAAACGGCACATTAATGTCGAAAGCCGTTCCCCATGAGTGGTTAGATAATATAGATCTAGATCCTCTAATGTAACGGGGAACCCAAGTTCCATTAAATGTTAGAACTAAATCAAGCAATCCCAGTTTTTCCCATTCTTCCCACATAGATAAAAACTGTTCCGAAATAAATTTATTGACGGGGACTTTAAGTGAGGCAGGAACCCCCTTAAGATCTCGTAGCTGTGGTACGGCTACGCTTATAATATTAGACTCGGGCCATTTGTCTGTTATAGTAATCGCTTCTGGATTAGCACTGGTAGGTGCAGGTATAAAGCTGAATTTTCCAAATAGTTTCTCTCTTTCTATATTATTGAGGGGCTCTATTCTCGAAGACTTAGATTCACTAACAGTTAAGTCAGGACACCCCATGGCTTTCGCCAAGCTCAGTGTCCTAGGCCCCACTATTCCGTCATCTATCAGCCCGTATTCTTTTTGGAATTTAGCGGTGGCAGTTTTAGTCTCATTAGTAAATACTCCGTCTACCACCCCTTGAAAGAATCCTCTTCCGAACAAAAAGTTTTCCCAGATTCTTACCTGTTCGCCTTTATCGCCTATTTTTACTAGCGTCATATATGATTTTACCGAAAATAGGGTTTTAATTCATGTATACGAATATGAGGCCTGATGATTTTTTGTCTTCCTTATTATCTTTATCTGATGCCATAGACTCGGCGCGCTGTTTAAGTAGGAAGGTAATAGCTTCTAATCTAGATTCTCTTTTAGATCGTATTGGTCGTTATGCGAGTACTTCACACCAGGTCGTAGAGTCGCAAGATCATACTTATGAATTGAAAAATGGTAAGGTTCTGAACTATTTGTATGACCATCTCGATAAAGACATTGATATCCAAAGAAAGCAGCATGAATCAAGGCTAAAAGACTTAAGGTTGGCCATGGCTGCTTTCAAAAATAGTTCCAAATTGGATGCAAAAGATCGGAAACCTGTTCTTTTAAAGATTTATGATGATCTCAGGAAAGATTATTCTGATTTCCCTCTTATAGAAGATGTATTCACTCTCGGAGAAGAATTAACCACATATATTCAAAATTTCAGTAATAAGAAGTACTCGGACGAAGAAATAGAAGAAGAGCGTTCTAAATATACTAACCCCGACTGGTTACGAAAGAATATACATGATCCTGTGCTTTTAGAAGCCGTTAAAAGGGAACAACCGTCTGATTGGGCTATTTTGGATATCCCAGATAATAAATACTTAGTAGTCAAAAAAGACGATAAGCGTTTACCTTATAAAGAAGGCGGTTCTGGTTATATACTGATATCTCCTAATGCCGAATTAGCTAAAGTCCAAAGGATCATAGATAACTACACTAAACAGAAAGACTTAAGAATAACGAATCCTAAGGACCCAGTGTCAAAGTACGACTATAATACTAGATTAGACCTTCTTATCCCTAAAATAAAGGGATTCCCGGAATGGACCACACTTAATGGGATTCTTAAAGACATAGAATCCCAAATGAGTCATTTAGACCATTTTTCGACATCTATTAGCCCGGATTTTACTGTAGATTCCTACTTAGAAAATTTTTTACCGAGCTTTGTATTCTATGAGTATATGCTCCTACCGGCACAAAAAGATCTGGTACTAAAATCTTTCCCCAGGTCTGGTTCTAAATTAGTAAATGATAAGGAAACCTTTCGGAAATATCTTAGATCAAACTATCTAGTGCGTCAGCGCATGGACGAAGAGACAGATGTAGAGCGTCAAGGCGAGTATAAAAAAGAATTAGACCTCGTAATGGACTACTTAAAGAAAAAATATGATCATGATATGTTAAACAATGCTAAAAGAAACATACAAGACCTAAAGAATCGTTATGAAACGATGCGTAAACAGCTAGATGATCAGGGGAAAATCGAATCATTAGCGGACCGGATTCCGGTTAGTGCTATGGACGCGGAAATTAAAATATATGAGTCCTATAAGACTCTTTTAGAAG
>RFQS01000274.1 GCA_009924885.1 Pseudomonadota bacterium
ACAGTAGGATTTTTGTAGATGAATCTTCACTGCCAAATATTAATCTTCTAGATGAAAATGAGAGCTTTAAAGTAAATCGTATTTATCAAAATGCTACTGATATCTATTTCGCAACTAATGTGGGGCTGATTAGGAATCAGCAGCGAATATTTACCAAAACTGGGGTTAATGATATTAGTTTTACTAAAGATAAAATTTATCTAAGTACGGATCTCGGGCTTTATGCTTCTGATATTTCATCTCTACGCTGGGAGCTTGTAACTAAGGCAAATCTGCGGATTTTTCAATGCAAACCTTCACTTAAATCTAAGAACCTTTTTTATTTACTCACGGTAAATGGTTTTTATACTTTTAATTCTAAAAAGAATCTTGTGGTGAAAGTTAATCAGGGATTAGTGTTTAATTCTGATTCTGAATTAAAGGGGCGGCTCGAAATTTTAAAACACAAGCAGCTTAAGGAAGAGTTAATTTATCTTGCTTTAAATAATGCTGTTTATAAGCTCGATGCTGCCAAAAAAAGCTGGCGTCGTTTAACTGACAAGGGTTTGGTTTTTGATCAAGATTCGCAGATGCAGGTGGTGGATATTTTCTATAAAGATGATTATTTATTTTTGGTTGCGAGTACTGGATTGTTTTACGCTAAGTTAGGCTTAGGAAATGAAGTCACAGAGTGGCATAAAGTGAGTTCGGCGGAATTTAATTTAGATGAAAATTTTTTAGAAGGTTTTACTGCTTCTAGTTTTTCTAAGCAAGATAAAAATCTTTCTTTATTTATCGGTAATTTTAGAGGCGATTTATATCAGCTCAGGCTTGGAGATTCAGGGCATGACCTAGAAATTAGGGATGGGCAGCAGTCCTCTGTGGCTCTCCTTGAGCCGATTGCATTGTCGTCAGCTCTAAATGAGGATCATGAGATTAAGAATGAAGAAAAAACGACTCAAGATATTATAAGTCCTAGTGAAAAGCCTGATGCATTAGATTCGAAGGGGAAATTAAAGCTGATTTTTTCTTTGGAACCCACTATTCAAGAGACTCAAGCTAAGGCTCTTCAATTTTCGGGCATTCCTTCTGGGATGCAGTTTGGGGCTTATAAGCGGCAGGCTCGTTTAAGGAATGTCCTGCCGCAGATCGATACATCTTTTGATAATTCTGATTACGCTCTAAGTAGCTTGGAGACTCGTGGCTCAGATCAATATGATTCTGCTGATAGTAGTATAAATAGTTCTTTAGATAAAAATCGCAAAGCTGCTATGGATAATGAGTTTAATACAGGCTTCCGCTTTACTTGGCATTTAGATCGTTTAATATATGATCCGGAGATTATAGATATAGTAAATAGTGCTAGAGTCTCAGCGAATATTCGTGAAAACCTTCTCACTGAGCTAACTCAGATTTATTTTCAAAGAAAAAATCTTTTATCTGAACTTATGTCTAATCCTTTTTCTAGGACTATGACTCAGAAATTTAAATTACAAGAGCTTACTGCTGATATAGATGCAAGGACTGGTGGTTGGTATAGTCTCACTCTAAGAAGTCGATTCAGAGAGGCTGCTGCGCAAAATACAGCGAGTGATTTAAAAAGAATATTAGAGGAGCTAGATATTAACTATGAAAATATTTAAAACTAATTATAATAAATCGAGTTATAAACTTGGGCGAAGCTTTTTTGCCTGCTTGCTTGTTCTTGATCTGATGCTTCTTGGTTTATTCTCGCCAGCTCGCTCAAAGGTGATTCCTTTTAAACCCAATCTAGAACTGCTTAAAGATTTTATGGCTAGAGGTGAAACTATGACTCTAAAAGGCACTGCTTTGATTCAGAATTTAGATACTGCTTATAAATTTAGGTTAATTGCTGTCGCTGATGCTAGCTTATTGCCCATTAACTTAGAAATACTTTCTGTAGATGCTGAAGAGGTGAATGTATTAATTCCTGAAGATATTCCTTATGGTGACTATAGGGTGGAATTCCAGCTAAAGAGCCGTTATCTAAAAACCCCGAAGCTGCTTTTAGCGGATATTCTGAAAATTAGACCTAAAGCCGTCACTGACTTTAGCTTAAAGGCTGATGTTTTATTAAAAGCAGAGAATTTAACAGCTCTTCTCAGTGGTGCTAAGGCAAATGATTTTAAATTAATCCTAAATTCGAATGACGTAGATGAGGAAGTGGACTCTATGTTAGAGCAGGCAGATAGTTTAAGTCTTGATGCGAATCTGAGTAGAGAGGCTCTAAAACAGAAAGTCATAGGGCGTATTTTAAAATTAGGTTTAAATACAGCACAG
>RFQS01000275.1 GCA_009924885.1 Pseudomonadota bacterium
GCTAGAAGAGTTTCAACGTACAGGTGATAGTACCAGACAATCATTAGCTTCCGCTCCGGGATCTCTTGAAAGATCTTCGGTTTTAAGACTTGATGACGTGGGTACTTCTTTAAGTAGAATAGGTGCGTCGTTAACTTCTGTGCTTCAAGCCATTATTAACGATGAGTCTATTAGAAGAATTTTTGTGGGTCTGGCTGATTTTACAGAATTCTTAACCAGAATAACTACTGGTCTTGGATCTTTAGGTTCAGTGGTTACAAAATTAACCGCTGGTTTTGTTGCATTATCTGCAATTGTGGCAAGTAGACAATTCTTACAAGGTTTTGCGGGAGAAATTAGAAGAGGTAATGGCGGGATTATTGCTCCTACCATTGGAGGTGTTCGTAGTGTAAGGAATGCCAGAGGCAAGTTCCTTACTGGTGGTAATATTGCTGCTGCTGCTGCAATCGGTGGTGGTCTTGCTTTGGGTGATTCATCTGACCCTTTAGCTTCTGGATTAGGCACTATTCTTCAATTTGCGGGCGGCGGTGCTTTGGCTGGAAGTGCCTTTGGTCCGGGAGTTGGCACCGCTGTAGGTGCTGGTGCAGGCACTTTACTTGGTGCGATTCTAACTGTCAACGAATCTATTAAAAATAATACTAAAGCTCAAGAAGAAGCTTTAAGAGAAAGATTTGCTAAGTCTGATGTTGCCGGTAGATCTCAAATTTTGAAAGACATTTTATTCCCACAAAGAAGAGAAGACACTTTTGAATTTAATGGCGTGACTCCTGTAACGACTGCTAATTCTTCTAGGCTTGTAAACTCTAATTTCTTATTGGCAGACATTGAAAAGAATTTAAAGAATAGTGCCAACAAAGAACTTTTTGAAACTTTCTTAAGTGACCAAATTGATGTTGCTAAGAAAAGAGTTGCCAATATTCTTTCCGGCACCACTGGAATTTCTGTAGAAGATCAGAACAATGCTATTATCGAAGAGCTTTCTCGATTACTATCGGAGAATAATGTTTTCCCGAACAGACAGATCGCCAGTAATTTTTTACGTCAGAGAAAAGCAAATAATGCTCTTCCTAATTTTGCCGTTAGACCTTCCGAGGCTTCTACTGATTTTGTATTAGAAGAATTAAGATCTAAAAACGATATACTTAATAGTGTACTGAATAACCTTATTACTTCATTCACTTCTTTCAACGATAGATTAGAAGTTACTAACCAACAACTTGCCAATATTATTACTAATCCAAGCTCTGTTTTATCTGCAAACTTAAGCTCACCTCAATTACGTGCAAATGTTCTTGTTAACAGAGACAGGGCTTTTACATCTAATTTACAAGAATTTTTAAGCCCTGATAATATCAATTCGATCCGAGCTTTTGCCCTTAATAGAGGAACTGGTTCTTCATCAGAATTAGATTCCCCCACTTTAATAGGCACATTAGAAAAAGTATTTGATATAGAAAGTAATACTTTCCAAGATATTGTTGGTAAATATGGTTTAACTTTAGAAAATCTATCTGCTATTAGCGGTAAAAGCTTTGGAGAAATTTTAGTAGATCTTGTCAATTTTAGAGGATCTTTATCTAAATTTGTTGATGACATTACTGGAACTTCTCAAACTATTGATGCTATCACTGCTGCTTACCAAAACACAATTAATGTTTTTAATCAAAGATTACAAATCGAAAGACAGCTTGCCGATAATGCTTTAACACTTTCACAAGCATTTTTTGATGTTAGTAAGCAAATACAAGGTATTCAAAATACTCAGCAAAGCCGTAGTTTAGGGCAAAGTTTATTCCTTTCTCGTACATCTGGTCCAAGAGCATCTATATTAGAATCTAATTTGTTGTTGGGGAACGCCCGTTCTTCAAGTTTTGGATCAAGTAGTAGCTTTATTACTAATTTTTTACAATCAGTAAGAGACAGAAATTCTGCTATTACTAATGCACAACAATCAAATTTTGACGGTAGAATTGATTTTAATGCTTTCGAGAAAGCAAACTCTGCTCAGATCACTAATAATAGACTACAGCAAGAGCTTACACAAAGACTAAGTGAACTTGGTTTAAGAGTAGATAATGCTGCTCAGGCTGCTGATATTCTAAGACAAGCTTTCATAGAACTAGAAGCTAGTTTTGAATCTGCTGGTAGTGGAATTAGACAATTCTCAGGGAATGAACTACGCAAATCTTTCGATGTATTTACTCGATTCGTTAATGCGGGCGGGGTGAATAATCCTATCGCCGGAATTAGAGGTTTTAATACCAAAGATTTTGGTTCGCT
>RFQS01000276.1 GCA_009924885.1 Pseudomonadota bacterium
ATTAAGCCTGCCGCCAAAACTCTGATCAGTATTCTGCAACTGCATTTGAAACGTTTTTATGAATTTCCGCCCGAAGGGTGCGGAATGTGAGATCTATCCAAATTATACACCGCCCCTAAACTATATTTAAAGGGATAGATACCTAGTGGAGCAGTCACTAGTCCGTGATAAAGGAAGCAGCGTATCTTTACTTATATTCACAAATATCTTTAAGCATACAACTCCCACACTGTGGTCTGCGAGCTATGCACGTCTCTCTGCCATGAGCGATAAGCCACAGGCTAAATATAGCCCAGTATTTTTTAGGTATGAGTTTATTTAAATCTTGTTCTATCTTCTCTGGAGTTTTTTCTTTAGTAAGACCGAGTAGCTGTGTGATGCGGCTTACATGGGTATCTACGACTACCCCTGCTGGTTTTTTAAACCACTCTCCTAGAACGACATTCGCTGTTTTTCTACCTACACCAGCTAGAGCTGTGAGCTTCTCCATGGTGTCTGGAACTTCACCTGCATGATGGCTGACTAGCCTTTCTGCCATGGCTTTTAAGTTTCTAGCTTTATTCTTATAAAAGCCACAGGATTTAATCACAGCTTCTAAATCAGGGAGCT
Organism: Pseudomonadota bacterium; assembly: GCA_009924885.1. Lineage (GTDB taxonomy): Bacteria > Cyanobacteriota > Vampirovibrionia > LMEP-6097 > LMEP-6097 > LMEP-6097. The sequence goes on from RFQS01000276.1 coordinate 610, forward strand.
TCGCAAGAGCAAGCTTCTCGGCTGAAGGATAGCGGGTAAATAAAGCTGGGGTGGTGAGATTTACTCTATCATCGGTACACTGAGCTGAAAGTATGACAGCACATAAGAGTTCAAAGGCGTTAGCGTGGCTTAGGTAGCACTCGACATTTCCATATCTTTTTTCTAGTGTATTAATAAGGGTCTTAATATTTTTTTTAATCAATCTTTTTTATTATTTTCTAACACAGAATTAATACTGAATCCCTTTAAATTACCATGTTTTAGCTGCTCCATAAGAGGATTTAATAATTCATCTGTAATTTTAAACATCGAATGAACTTCAGAAATATTATGGTGCTTGAGCTGTGAAAAGCTGTCTTGGATTATTTCTTTAAGCTCTTCTAATATCTCTTCTCGACTAAGTTCATCACTTAGATTATATTTCTCTTTTACTCGATAGAGGGTATTATTAATCCGCTTTCGAGTGCTGTTCATTTCTTCTGCTACGGTAGCTGTACTTTTTCCGATAAGCAAAGAAGTGATTGTGCAGAATTCATAAAAAGTCATCTTTCCGATTTTTTTTAATGCACTTTGCTCTGACTGAGCGGAATCTATATAAATACCTTTCTCGCCTTCTTGGACTCGCTGCAGTATATCTAAAATAATACTTTTATCAGTAGAGAATTTACCACCGAGGAAAACTGCTTCTAGACCTAATTTTTCTGCTTTGTAGATAATAGAACTCTCATAAGAAGCTGTAAATAAAATGATTTTAGTTTCAGGGTTATGTTTTTTCATCCATTCGGCAAGTAGTAAGCCGCTATTTTTAAGACCTAGATTCGATTCGCAGAGTTCGCCTAAGTAGCAGTCAAGCCAAACTAAATCAGGCTTATATTCCATAAATGCAGATTCAGCAAGCTTGCTTGAATTACAGAATGCTTTTATTTTAAAATCCTTTTCTAGAATACCGCTGATGTAGTCCCAAGTGGTACATTGGTCTTCTACTACTATGACTGTTTTGGTAGCTTCTGTTTCAATCTTTGTGTTAATCATGATTCTTTACTGTTTTTTATTTAATTTGAGTGTCTGTGAGGTTTATTAATTAACTGAATTTCAAGTTAATATCGGTCTAAATCTAGCTGAACATAATGTTTTAAGATTTTCTCTTGCTTGAGAAGGTCTTTGTAAGTGACTTCTAGGTCGATCTCTGTGAAGTTTAATCCAGTATCTTTAAAATTTAAGTTTCTATAGCCATTTAAATTTTTTATCTCACTTGTAATTGAGCTAAGATCGCCTCGCTTACTATAGATTATATTTTCAGTTTTTTCGATGATTCGCGCCATGGTTTTGACCGCTTCGGTTGCAAAACTTCCCACGCTAGTCTCTCCGGAAAGCATGAGCGCATCAGCTCCATCAAGCACAGCATTAGCACAATCAGTTGCCTCAGCCCTAGTCGGTCTTGAATTCGTGATCATGGAATCAAGCATTTGAGTTGCAACGATGACCGGTTTTGCCTCCTCGCGAGCCAGCGTTATGCATTTCTTCTGGACAAGGGGAATATCTTCAATCGGCATCTCAACTCCGAGATCACCACGAGCAACCATGATTCCATCGAAAGCCTTGATGATTTCGGCTAAGTTCTCTACAGCCTGGGGCTTCTCGATCTTTGCAATTACTGGAC
>RFQS01000277.1 GCA_009924885.1 Pseudomonadota bacterium
TACCTAAACTTCCTTGTAAAAGATTTGTAACTTTTTGAGCATCTCCAACTTTATCGCTTGTGGCTGATTTTACAAAAACCACATCATCCCCTTCATCATTCTTTAATTTACCTACCTGTATATTATTTTCTGATAATACTTTTTGACCCCTACGTAAAGAGGCTTCTTCTGCTAATTTTCCAGATAATCTTATCCATCCTTTTTCATAAACTAACTCTTCTGCACTTGCTGTAAATCCTTTCTGAAGAGTTCTTGGATTAACTGCCCCTTTTGGTCCCATCCATCTTTCTCTATTAAAATTGGGTATAAAACCGAAATATTTATAAGGATTAAAACCATACTTGTCCTCAAAGGTTTTTTTATAATTTTCACCAGCTTTGCTTTTTTCTGGAGGCATAATTGCAGGCTGTGAAAATCCAGGCATTTTTACAACAGACTCTGCATCATTATAAATAACTTTTCCTTCTTTGGGGATATTCATTGTTTTTACTTTTCCGGCTTTATATCCACCCATAGCTGCTCCAAAAGTTTCTGCTTCTTCATAATTGAAATTAGGTATAAAACCAAAATATTTCATTTGTTTAACTGGTAGACCTTTTAAATCGCCAGATTGAGGTACTCTTACTCCAGATTGTAGTAAAGTTTTTGACAATGTATTAGCTACAGCCAATTGCTTTTCCATCGCAATTGTTTCAGCTTGTATGTAAGTTAATAAATCTCTATGCAAAGAGGTTGTGTTTAATGTTCCTCTATTTATTTGTTCTATAATAGCTGGATTTCTACTTATTAAATTTAGAATTTGCGCTTGAAGCTGTTGCTGCTCAGCGGATTTAGCGTTAATTCCACTTAAGCTTTTAAAAGCGTCATAAGAATACTTAGTCAATCTTTCAAAAACTTTTATTAAAGCTGCGGAAGCAAATAATAAACCTGGTCCACTTAAAAAATTACCTAAACCTTTAGCGATGCCTTGCCCAATAGTAGATCCAACTCCTTCGTATTCCCCATTATCAGAAGACATAGACTCTAAACCTGAATTAAGCAGATCTAAGCTTTTTTTCAACGTTGGCGCAAGAGTTATGTTTCCAATTTCAGAACTAGCTTTAGTTAAATTATTTATAGTTTTATTTAACATGGCTGAAATAGATGTATTATACTCTTCGTTTCTGCTCATAGCTTCATTAGTGGCTCTGGAAGAAATTCCTAAAGCTTGATTATATATAGAGAATTCTTTAGATAGATCTCCTAAAGCGGCTTTTAAGATGTTTATTTGATAGACTCCGCCGACAAGCTCTGCAATTTGAGCCCTTTGAGAACCTCCTAAAGTATCGAATTTAATAGAAAGATCTCCTAAAATTTGCATCAGAGGCAACATGTTTCCTTCGAGATCTCTTGTTTTTACTCCTATTTGCTCTAGAGCCTCTAAAACTTTTGGTCTCTGCACCCTTGTAAAAATTGTTTTAAAGCTGTTGCCAATAACTGCTCCACCTCTAGCTGTAGTTTGTTGAGCAGATGTAACTATAGCAATCAATTCATCTAGACTAACTCCTACGTCTTGTGCGGAACTTCCAACTCTTTTTATTGCTTCTGCTAAATCTGCTGAGCTTACTGCAAATCCTGCGTCTACGGCTACTAATTTATTAACTAGTTCTGTAGAACTTATAGTTGTTTGATTGAACGAATTTAGAGCAGCTGTAATTGCATTAGTACTATCGACTACATCCATTCCGCTCAATCTAGCCAAAATCAATGCATCACTTGTTCTTTTTAATGTTTGTTCTACGGTTAAACCCTGTCTAGAAAATTCAAGAGCAGATTTAGCAACTTCATTAAAAGATTGGCCTGTATTTTTAGCTATTTCAAATAGATTATTTCCAAACTTCGTTAGATTTTTTTCACTTACATTTAAAATAGAATTAATTTCTATTAAGCTTTTTTCGACAGAAATAACGCTTTTTACTGTTTCGGCTAAAGCTCTTTGCAAAGCGTATATTGCTCCTGCAGAAGCCCCGAATGCAATTACTCGAGCGTTTGAAGCAGCTAAAGATTTTTCAAATTCTCCTAGTTGACCAGTTATTTTACCTAAAGGTTGAGAAAATCCTTTAGTGTTTAATACTAAACTATTATTGGCAACTTTTTGAATTTCTCTCTCTAGTTGCCTAGTATTACCACTTACATTAAGAATGATATCATTCTGACCTTCTGCCGCCATATAAACTTAATCCTTTAATAGAATTACACTAAATTATTATAA
>RFQS01000278.1 GCA_009924885.1 Pseudomonadota bacterium
CTGATCAGAGGTTTAATGGCACGGAAAAAATCTCAGAACGCAGTATTAATGCAGTTAAAACTACTAAAAATCAGGTAATCGTAGATAAATACGGTCTCTTAGCTCAAGTTTTTTATAGTAGTAGCCACGGTGGTTTTATCTCATCACCAGAATTCACTTGGAAATTAGCTGCTAGGCATTATCTGATATCTAAGCCAGCCTATCCTGAAGATGGTCCATTTAATTCGTGGCAGAGAAAGTTTAGTGATAATGAGCTAAATGACCTTGTCGGGATAAGTTTCTTTAATGCGGAAGAGATTTTGTCAGTGTCTTCTAATTATTTATTAATATCGAAAGACGCTAAAAAAACTAAATTGCTTATCGGGGAAGAACTGAGGCATAAGCTATCTTTACCAAGTTCTTCTTTTACTCCACATAAAGATGGAGATAAATGGATATTTGCAGGGCGTGGTTTCGGGCATGGTATAGGTATGTCACAGTATGGTGCTAAAGCTATGGCTAATAACGCAAGTAATTATGCTGAAATTATAGGTTTTTACTATCCGCAGGCAAGGATTATTAGTTTATGAAAATTTTTTTGAAAAATTTAAAAAATTTATATCAAAAAAATCATGGGGTTTTCTTTATATGTTTATAAAGTTAGGAGAAACGTTTTATGAGAAATAGATTTGGTAATAGAGAAGTATTGTGTGAAGGTGTTGGTTTTAATCCAAATGTTAGTGGTACTGGTGGTGTAAAGCAGCCTCCTGGTATTAATACTGCTAACCCCCTTGGTTTACCTGCATTAGAGGCGATACGACATACTACAGGTGAAGCTACTGATAGAAATAATCTATCAGCGTCTGGTAAACTTTGCACTGCTTGCCATAGGTAAATTTTGCACTGCTTTTGCCATTGAAGAATTATTAAAGTCGTATTCATTGATTGCAGCAATAGCACTTAAATATCCCCCATCCCGCCTAAACCTTTAGTCTCACTAAAAGTGAATATTAATCTATATGGCGAATATAGATAATGAGTTGGATGACTTATATGCTCAGCTTAGTAGTTTAAGTCGTTCTGGAAGAGAAGATTCTTCTAGTTCTACCGCTAGCAGTGCTAAATCAAGTTCAGTAAAATCTCGTCCTTTATCGAATTCTGGAAATTCTTCTAGAGCTTCTGATTCCTCCTTATCAAGAAAATCTATTTCTAAAATTACAACCTCTAGAGCTAGTTCTCCCGTAAGCTCTAAGCCTTTTTCCGATAATAAAATAGATAGTGTAAAGTCACTTTTCGCTAATGAATTAAAAGAACGTGTAGGCTCTCAAAAAACACTCAATGGGCAATCAACCAATAAAGCAAATTTAAAACCCTACTCCGATAAGCAAGATAAATTAAAGCGATATATTAATGATCTAGAAAGAATAGATCAGGAAGATTTAGATGGACAGGTTAAAGATCAATCTGAGACGAAATCCATGCAGAATGGTAGAAGATTGCAAAAGCTTTCTTTTAGAGATGAGACTAATTTCGATATTATAGACAATAGCGAAAGTGCTGTGGTGATTCTTAATAGAGAAGAGTTGATGCAGAGTAAATCATTATTCGCGAATAATAAAAAAAGAAAATTAGGCGAAGCTATTCAAGAGAGAGATAATTCTTCTTATGTGAATACTTCAGCTAAGCTTCTTAAGGATAATAATAATTTCGGTCCTTTGAAGTTGAAGAAATATTCTAGTAGATAGGAAACACCCTTACTTGCTAAACATAATACTCGGATTTCTATTTCCCTGCACAAGAGGCCTTATTCCAAAGCCATTCTTAGTTAAGATAATACAGTGTTATCTTAAATCTATTAAATAACTAGAGTCATACTACCTTAAAAAATATCTCAAAAGAGATATTTAGGAAAAGGATGTGGAATAAGATAATAGGGCAGGGGAATTATGACTATAGGTCCAAGCGGTTTTAGTGGTAAAAGAAAACTAATCGTTTCTAGTCAAGAAACTTTTCTGTCTATATACACTGCACGAAATAGTCGCACAAGAAGAAGCCCTGGCGCGGGAAGCTCTCAGGGTGAAAACAATTCAGATAGTGTCAGTTTATCTGACGAGGCACTTCAGGCGGCACGATTACGAGATGAAGATAGGCTCAAGGAAAAACAGACGAATCGCAAGCAAATAAATACTGATAGACCTGGTGCTGGTATTAAATCTCCACCTAATCTTACTGGTGGCGCTGGAAACGACACACTCAGTGGCGGTAATGGAG
>RFQS01000279.1 GCA_009924885.1 Pseudomonadota bacterium
GTTTATCTTGAATAATTTAGAACTTATAAATAAATACTCTGATGATTTTGAGAAGCTTTATAAGCTTTACTCTGACTTTATTTCACACACAAACATTTCTGCTATTACCAGCAAGGAAGATGTTTATCGTAAACACTTTGAAGACTCACTCATCACTTACCCATTTATTGCAGCCCAATTAAAAGTCCCAGACAGCTGCCTAGAAAAAAATCATGAGAACAGCACAGAAAACGAGGCGACAAAATCACCCCTGAAAATCATTGATATCGGCACTGGCGGCGGTTTTCCGACATTACCATTAGCTTTAGTCGCAGACCGAGAACAATTAAATCTTCATTTTACAGCTTTAGATTCTACAGCTAAAAAACTTAAATTTATTGAAATAGTAAAAGAAGACTTAGTTTTAAAAAATTTAAATACTCTTGCTGCTAGAGCCGAAGAAATTACAGAAGATAAAAGAGAGTCTTATGACATCGCTCTATGCCGTTCAGTAGCAAGCTTACCGATAATCCTAGAAATCTGCACCCCCTTAATTAAGCTCCAAGGCTATTTCCTTGCTTATAAGCAATGTGGAAAAGAGCTAGAAGAAGCCGCTTCAGCCATGAAACACTTAGGAGTTGAGCTAATAGATAGTATTACTTATTTTAATAACGAGAGAGAAATACTCGTTTTCAAAAAAAATCAAAACACGAAAAAGGTTTACCCGCGCAGTTATTCACTGATTAAAAAATCGCCACTATAACTATAGCCCCAGACTTAGAACTCAATATTTTAGCCCCCATTAACCATACTTCAAATATAATGAAAGTATGGCTAAAAATACTCTTCTCTCCAATGCAAAAATTATTAACGAAGGGGAAATTTATTCAGGGGAAATTATTCTTGAAGGAGATTTAATTAAAAACATCATCAGGCACGACTCGAAGGATTATCAAGAGTTTCGCAATCATGCGATGAAAGATCAAATGGAAATTCATGACTTGAAATTCAAATATGTGATGCCTGGAATGATAGATGGACAGGTACACTTCAGGGAACCTGGTCTTACCCATAAAGGTGATTTAGAAACTGAATCGAGAGCAGCTGTTGCTGGTGGGATAACCTCATTTATGGAAATGCCCAATACGCACCCACGAGCTCTTACGCAAGAGCTTTTAGCTGAAAAATTTGAACTAGCTAGCCAGAAGTCACACGCAAACTACTCTTTCTACATGGGTACATCAAATGACAATCTAGCAGAGGTTTTAAAGACAGATCCTAAAACCGTGTGTGGAGTTAAAATATTTATGGGAGCCTCTACTGGGAATATGCTCGTCGATAATGATAAAACTCTAAATGACGTTTTTTCTCAAAGCCCAATGTTAATAGCAACTCACTGTGAAGATGAAGCAACTATTAATATTAATACTAAAAAATTCATAGAACTGCACGGTGAAGACCTTTCAGTAGATTATCATCCATTAATCCGCAATCACGAAGCCTGTTTTCGTTCATCCGAGAAGGCTGTTAATTTAGCTAAAAAATATGGCACTCGCCTTCATGTTCTACATCTCACTACAGCAGATGAATTAAAGTTATTTGACAATAAATTACCAGTTAGAGAAAAAAGAATAACAGCAGAAGTTTGCTGCCACCATCTCTGGTTTTCAGATGAGGATTATGAATCTAAAGGTGCTTTAATTAAATGGAACCCTGCTGTTAAAACGAAAGGAGACCGAGAAGCTTTGCAGAAAGCTGTCAGAGAAAACATCCTAGACATAATAGCCACCGATCATTCACCACATACATTAGAAGAGAAAAATAATCCTTATTTTAAATCCCCTGCTGGAGCACCGATGGTACAGCATGCTTTAAATGTATTATTTGAGCTGCATGTACAAGGCAAACTAAGCCTTGAAAAAATAGTAGAGAAAGTCGCTCACAGTCCAGCTCACTGCTTCCAAGTTGAGAACCGAGGCTTTATCAGAAAGGGTTACAAAGCAGATTTAACCGTGTTTAGTTTAGATAAATCAGAAAGAGCACCGAGTTGGACTGTAGATAAATCTAATATTCTCTATAAATGTGGCTGGTCACCACTTAAAGGGACTAAATTTCACTCTAAAATTCATCAGACTTTTATTAATGGAGTTTTGGTTTATGATAACGGTGTATTTAATGAGGATTTTAGAGGCGAAAGATTAACTTTCGCAAGATAACTTAAAATTCTGGGGAAAAATGACCCCTTATAA
>RFQS01000280.1 GCA_009924885.1 Pseudomonadota bacterium
CGCCTCTATACTCTTCGCATCAGCTGCTGGGATAATATTCTGCACCGCTAGCATCTTCACATGAGCTAAACTTGCCTGAATATCCTCTTCATAAAGCTTATAGTCGAAGCCAATACTTGCATTAAAAGCCTCAAGAATAGCTGCAGACTTCTGTTTAAAACGAGCCCCCCACAATTTCGAATCCAGACTATCTTCTTTCAAGTTCATACAGAAGTATCATTTTACCTATAATTTCATTATCGTTCACGATATTGTAAAGCTTCTGCGACATGCTCCTCCTTTATGTTTTCACTTCCATCAAGATTCGCAATAGTCCTTGCAATAGAAATAATTTTTTGATGCGAACGGGAGGATAAATCAAACCTCATTACCGCAGCATTTAATAGGTCTTGGCTAGCTTTATCCAAGACTCGATTAACACCATAAAGTCTTGAAAAATTTTTAGCCTGCTTAATTCTCTTTTTTATTAAATCAGTATCTGAAAAATGGGCGTGCAGCGAAACTCCTATTTCTGCGCTTTCGTCGTCCTCACGATCCGTATTGTTTCTTGGCTGCAAATCACCTGATAAAGCACGCATCTCAGCTTCACTTAAACGTGACAGCGTCACACATAAATCTATACGATCTAGTATCGGTCCTGATATCTTAGACTGATACCTCTGTATCTGCGCTGGTGAACAGGTACAGATTTTCTTTACATCACCCAAATAACCACAGGGACAAGGATTACTCGCTGCTATTAAAAGAAAATCCGCAGGGAAAACTATCTTCTGATTCCCTTTATTTAAAAAGACTTTCGAGTTATCTAGCACCGTGCGAAGCTGATCTATAGTAAATCTATCGAACTCTGCAAGCTCATCTAAAAAGAGTATGCCATTATGAGCAAGTGAAACCTCGCCTGGACAGATCGGTACACCTCCACCGATTATAGATACCGCCGTTGATGAGCTATGAGGTGCTCTAAAAGGCACACAGGGCTTACGATCTGCCGCCGAAGATAAGCGTGCCAAATCACTAAGCATCAGCGTCTCGAGTTTTTGTTTAAATTTTAAATCATCCAGAAGACTTAAAATCGACTTAGCTAGCATAGATTTACCACAGCCAGGCGGTCCGATCATTAGCAGATGATGCTTCCCAGCTAAAGCAATTTCGATAGCTCTTTTAGCGAGAGACTGACCTACCACATCACTGAAATTAACAATAGGAGACCGCTGCCCAATTACATTTCCTACATTTCGAGCATCAATCCCAGAGCATTCACATTGAACAATACAAGGAGCAAACTGTTTTAAAGATTGAGTTTCAAGAGAATTCCTGCTTAGCACCTCTTTATTTAACACTAAAGTTTCTAGTTCATACTCAGAACTTAGTAATTCAGAATTGAAACTCTCTTGCCTATTAGTAGAATATTGAGTTTGCAGAGAATCAAAGAGCTTTTTAAAATTCTGCAAATCCTCTAACAGATAGACTTTAGTCTCTTTAAGAAATTCCTTTTCTTCGCATAAAACAGAAAGCTCTCCTAGTGCTTCTGCAGCAGTGAAAATCTGTTTAATTCCCTTTTCCACGGCAGAGCTTACAAGCGCAAGCGTCCCGCGAACTGCTTTAAATTTACCCGTAATAGAGAGTTCTGCGATAAAACAGGACTCTGCCATAAATTTAGCCTTAGGGTTAATATAGCCAAGACTGTGCATTAAACCTGCTGCTATCGCTAAATCAAACTGCGGACCATCTTTCCTTAAATCAGCTGGACTTAAATTTACTAAAAGCCGCTTCGGTGGAATCGGAAATTCACAGGCAGCCATAGCTGAGCTAACTCTTTCTTTCGCTTCGACTATAGCTTTACTAGCTAAACCTATAATTATAAAATTTGGAATCCCTTTAGATATCTGCACTTCGACACTAATTAAATTAGCATCTAGCCCAAAAAGCATAGCGGACTGTGTTTTAGAATACATTCTTTATATTTTCATATAAAGCTACTCTAAATTTTAAGGGGTCATTTTTCCCCAGAAGATAATACGTTCTTTGTGCTAAATCCTAAAAATCACAATGACATTCTTAATTAACCATCGCCCTAGAAACTTTCTGAAATCTCATTATCTTTATGCTTAAATTATTAAAAATTCAAGCAAATTGTTAATTAGATTTCAGAGAGAAGTTTATCAAGAGAGATGGAATTTTTGCAAGAAA
>RFQS01000029.1 GCA_009924885.1 Pseudomonadota bacterium
AATGGCTCAGGCTGGAAAGATTATCGCTATAGATATTAACCCTGATAAATTTTCCTTAGCGGAGAAATTTGGCGCTACTCACTGTCTGAATCCTAATGTCTCCCATTGTGAAGACGATGAAAACGCAGAAGCTGGGCTTGAGCAGCGGTCTCTAGAAAAAAATATAGTCGACAAAATTATAGAGCTTACAGATGGTGGTGTGGATTATTCTTTCGAGTGTGTCGGAAACGTAAAACTGATGCGGCAGGCTTTAGAATGCTGTCATAAAGGCTGGGGTGAGTCAATTATAATCGGTGTCGCTGCTGGAGGTGAAGAGATCTCCACAAGACCGTTTCAGTTAGTGACGGGCAGGGTATGGCGTGGATCTGCCTTTGGTGGGGTTAAGGGGCGGACAGAATTACCTAGCTTTGTAGATAAATATATGTCAAATGAAATTAATCTTGATGACATGATCAGTTACACTATGCCGCTTGAAGATATTAATAAGGCTTTTGAGTTAATGAAGGCTGGAAAGAGTATTCGGTCGGTGGTGGTTTATTAAAACCCACTAACTATAAGCTCTTCCCCCATGGAACACGAATCTTTATTTGAGTTATTCATGCCGTACTGTAATTGCCAAGCGTGTTGTTTAGCAAAGCTAAATAATTCACGCACGAACTTAGAATTATCATAACTAATAAACCAGTTCATTTTACAAACTTTCATTTCCTCACTGAAACGCTGATGGTCAAAACCAGAGTGTAAATTTCCTTTTTTGCCATAGAGCCGAGAGTGAGTGGCTGAGTAGTAAGGCGGGTCTAAATAAATTAAAATGCGGTCATTCGTCCTCCTCAGCCTTGAACTTGTGCGTTCAGCAACAGTGCCATGCTTTTGGGGAACTTCAATTTCTGCGTTTTCGTCGTCCTCATGATCCTCGTGTACATGCAGCAATTCACTGTAATCTAAATTAGTGATTTTCACATTTTTATCTAGAATTTTACTTAAAGCGGCGACTCTATCTATAGATGAATCAGTGAAGCGTCCTTGGAAGGCTCTTTCAGAGTAACCACCACTTTCAGTGGTGCCAGAAAAGGTTATACGATTTAAGACGAAGAATCTTGCACCACGTTCTGTAAGGCTAAGTTTATCTAGATCTACCGCCAGAAGCTTGTGATAGAGAGCTTTTCCATCTTTTTCTGTTTTAAATTTTTTAATCAGTGTAAGCATCTCAGCTAAGTTTTCTTGAGCAGCTTTCCAAAAGCTGTATACGTCAGTGTTTAAATCATTGATCCAGAATTGTCTATCTGGAAAGCACTGCTTTAGATATATAAATAAAGAACCGCCCCCGACAAAGGGTTCACGATATTCTTTAAAAGCTATATCGGTGAACTCGGATAATTTTTTTATTGCTTTAGACTTGCCGCCTGGGTAGCGGAGTGGGGACTTAATCATGAATTAAAATCATACCTGAAAAAGCTCAAGCTTGCTTAAGGTAAAACTGCATCCCAACAAGTATAATTGAATTTTATGGAGGCGAAATCTAAAAAACTCCCATTAAGTTTACAGTCTTTCGAGCAGTTAGTTACGGAGGGTGCTATTTATGTGGATAAAACTAAGTACGTCTATGAATTGCTTAAGCTGGGTTTTGGGTCATACTTTCTTAGTAGACCTCGCAGATTTGGAAAATCTCTCCTAGTCTCTACATTAGAAGCGATATTTAGAAATAAAAAAGAACTCTTTAAAGATCTTTGGATCTATGATTCAGATTATGTGTGGCAAGAGTTCCCAGTAATTAAGTTTGATATGTCAGCAGTTAATAAAGACACAGCAGAACAGCTGAAAATCGGCTTAGTTAATGCTGTTACAGAAAACGCTAAAAGCTATGGTTTAGATTTAGAAATATTTACACCAGAACTAATGTTTAAAAACTTAATTCTAGAGCTGAAAAAAAAATATAGTAATCAAGTAATAATTTTAATTGATGAGTATGATTCCCCGATTATTAAACATATAAATAATCCTGTTATTGCAGATCAAAATAGATCAATTCTACATGATTTTTATAACATCATAAAATCAGAGGGTGCCAATCTTAGGTTCGTCTTCCTGACTGGTGTAAGTAAATTCGCTAAAACTTCTATATTCTCTGGTTTAAATAATTTAATTAATATCTCAATGCAAGAGAAATACAGTGCATTATTAGGTCTTACACAGGAGGAGTTAGAAAAATATTTCCCTGAATATATAAACTCTGTAGCAGAAAAGCACTCATTAAGCGTGAAAGGGACTTTAGAGAAAATAAAATTTTGGTATAACGGATACAGGTTCTCTGAATCTAAGATTAAGGTCTATAATCCATTTTCGACTTTATCTTTACTGGAAGCTGAAAAATTTACTAACTACTGGTTTGAAACTGGTACACCGACTTATTTAATTGAGCTAATTAAAAAAGATAAACCAGATATTAGTGAGTATGAGACTGAAATATTTCTTACTCGTGAAGATCTTAGTAGTTATGATATATCTTCTATCCCCTTAGCTCCAGTACTCTTTGATACTGGCTATCTCACTATCAAAGGCTATGAAGCTAAATATGATACTGATGTTTACAGCTTAGGCTACCCTAATTTTGAAGTGAAAAGCTCTTTTATTAAAATATTACTTAAAGATTTTACTCTACCGCCCAATGAAGTAGAAAGTCATATATCTAAAATCGAGAAATGCATCAAAGCTGCTGATATAGAGGCGTTTATTGCGTTATTAAAATCATTTTTTGCAGCGATTCCTTATGAACTAATCCCAAAGAAAGATTTGAATGAAAAATACTTTCAACTTATTTTTTATCTTTTAATGCGTGTAAGCTCATTTAGGGTTAATGCTGAAGAAAGAACCAATATTGGACGTATAGATTTAGTTTTAGAAACTAATACGGATATTTATCTATTTGAACTTAAAGTAGATGCTTCAGCAGAAGCTGCTTTAAGGCAGATTAAAGAAAAAAGATATTACGAAAAATATTTACATATCGCTTCTAACAAAGTAAGCGAAAATTCTACGACTGATAAAACAGTTCATCTTGTAGGAATTAATCTGTCACTGATTGACAGGAATATCACAGAGTGGCTGATAGAAAGAGTTTAGGAAAAATATCACTATAAACTCAAACTAGAAGTTTAGTTACTAATAGTCTCAACCCTACCCATTCCAATAGCAGTCTTAATACCTATTCCAGAGTAATTAGAAAATTCTAAAAGAAGATTTATTAATTGATTAATCTGTCTGGTTTTAGCTTTAATCTTAAAATTTACTTGTCCGACAAAGCCACTAACCTTGCCCTGATCTACATTAATAAATTGGCTCTTAAGATTAATAATGGAACTTACAAGAAGAGAGCTTGAAATCGTTTCATATAAATCTTTATCAAAGAGCTTTATATCATCTGAAAAGCTATCCCATTTTTTAAGTAAACTAAAGAGTATAAGATCTTCTCTAGGATAGTGTAAATAACGCCCTTCGGTTTTAATAGTAGTAGGAGTGATGAATTTCATACTAACTCTATCGTTCTCTTGAAAATCACTTGAATAAAATTTTTTAAAAAGCTCTGCATGAGAAGTTTTGGAGAATTCATATTTATCTAGATATTTAATTTTCGTATCAAAGGCTCTTAAATAATGATCTTTAAAAAGTGATGATAATTTAGAATGAAATGCATCACTGATATTTTCATTTAAAGCTATTAAATCCCAAACATATTCATTATCTTTAGATATATATACGGCACTATGGTATGGACGAAGACTATGTTCACCATCATGTAACTCTTGGGCTAATTCTAAATTTATGGCTTCTAATAAAATAGACTGAAAAATCGCCCCTAGATAAGGTGGCAGCTTAATCTCTGATTTAAAGTAAGCTCTATATTTAGTTATCATGAATTGTAACTTTATGTATTCGCATCCACCCTAAAGGATTATCATTCTTTAAATCTTTTTTCGGAGCACTGGGGTATCTATCACCAGCTTTCATTTTCTCTTCACGTAGCAATTGCTTAGCCTTACCCTGCCATAAAATAGTATCGTCATCTGAATATTCTTTCCAAGTGCCGAGTATGCTATTACTCATTTGCCCACTACCGAAGCCACATCTAATAAGATGAAATTTTTCATTTGCTGATAAATTTTCTTTGTTTGCCTGAATCGCACTAGCAATTTTAGAATAAAATTCTTCTAAATCTGTATTTTGATACATTTTTAGCAAACGATAAAAATTACATTTATGAAAATTCAAAAAAGGACTTAAAAAATCTTTTATAAAATCATCTGATACTTTATCTTTTTCAGTATCTTCTTGAGTATGAGTGACCGCTATCACAAATTTAGCCCCAGCTTTAATACATTCGTATAATTCAGCGGCTTCTTGACCTTTTTCATCTTTAGCATAAGTGATAGGACAAATAGTCATATCCTTAGGAGAGATACTAATATCACTAATACGAACTTTCTGAAATTTTTCAGAAATATCTGAATTTACCTTTGCATAATTTTTAAAAGTGTTTTCTAAGTCATCATAAAAAGCTTTCACTTGAGCTTTTGGTAAGCCATTTAAGAATTTTTTATCATTTTCTTTTACATGAGGTTTGAATTTTTCTTCTTCTATTTTCTCAATTTCATAGGCTCCCCTCATAGAACCCTTTACGGAGGAACCTGGTATATAGTAGTTTGGTGAGCCAGCGAAGCGGTGAATGTTCCTAATAATAGGTTTATTACTCCTATTAACTAATGATTGAAATTCTATTTCACTTTGCTCTAAAGCGTTCTGCAACTGTGTTTTGTTAGGTAAGCCATTAAAAGCTTCAGTAAGACTTGCTGAGCTAGAGCCTGTGATTTGATTGATAAGTTTTTCGATAATACTCTTATCAGAATTAGCATGTAAAATCTGCCAAAAATCATCATTAGCGTAATAGAGCTTACCAGCTATTACTACATACTCCCACCGAGATAAAATTTCTCCCGAGCCAATATGAATTGGCGACAGTGCCTCACAGTGTAATTTGTATTTTTTATGAAATCCCTTCATGAAATATTCTATAGCTCCATTTAACTAATTTTCAGTCCTAGATTATAGGCTAGTCCATAACGATAACTAGGATGCTCTGGGTTACCAACGTTAATTATGCTTCCTACAGGTTTAAAATCAAAAGAACTAGAAGCTGCCATCATGTAAGTTTTTAACTTACGTTTATCAGAAGCATGAGCTGCGGAATTATAAACCCAGCCAGATTTAGATATCAGTTTATAAGCAGATCTACGGCTATTTTTAATTAAAGATAGCTCTTCAGCCTTAGGTAGATAGTCAGAGAGTGTAATCCACAGATTCGGATTTTCAGTCTTAACTAAATTCTCGTATTCTTCTATCCTGACCTCTTTTATTTGCCCATAACCTGAACTGCGATTAGCCCCTATTCCTTCATCTTTTAAAAAATCACAGACTGCTTTAATTTTCTCTAAAAGCTTATCATCAGCCAGATCTAAGAATCCACTAAGCACTAAAGGTAAAGAAGCATTCTTTGTATTGTTATCAAGCATAGCTATGTTAGGACCAAGCACAGATGTAATATAAGGTTTAGGATCACTAGGATCATTTAAATTCACTGCTTGATAGCTGTAGTCTTGTATCGCTGATTCGTAATCTTCCTTAATTAAATCTTGTCCTGAAAGCATCTTATTTAAAGCTTCATACTTAATCCAAGGTTGTCTTTCTTTTTTATCTAAAGTACTTTTAGAGCCAGCTCGATTTAGTAATGGAGCTGGTATGTAAAATCTCTCTTTAAGCTCAGGAAAAAAACTTGAATGTAACCACGGAAATCTCCCTTCTAGAAAAGGATTTAAAACTGAATTTAAATAATCATCTAGACCGTAAACTTCTATCCAAGCTAAAGAAATAGCACTGAAAAACTGGTCTGCCCCTAAGTGATCTCGGACATCTTGATCATCTAGACCAGCTTTCCCAAATCTTGGTAAAGTTTTAAATTCTATACTAACCTTGAAAGTTTTCATTTTTTTATTAACTCTATAGCTTTACTAGACCAGTCTTCATTAGAGTTTATTTCCATATCTTTCACAGAATCTTTACCAGAATAAGAAGCCAGTGACTTATATACTAAGTTTTTGAAATGGAATTTTACTTTACCATAACCACGAGAACCGCTTGCACCGAGGTATTCATCTTCTAAGAATTTAAGACAAGAATTTAGATCTTTAAGGCACTGCTCGTTATCATTCTCTAAAACTAAAACCAGCTCAAAGTTAAATTTAGTACCAGCGACTATTCTTTCGATTTGGCGTAAGCCACCATCTTTCGTGGTACCATTCATTCTATTAATAACATTTTCATATTTAATTTCAGTTATATTCTTAGATTTATCATCTAAGCTCAAATGAGCGTCTCTAACATAGATACGAGAGGTACAACGCAAATTCTTTGTTTTATTTTTATCTGGTTTATCACCAAACAAAAGTGTTACTCTAGTATCCTCTGAAATACCACTATGAGTAATAGCTGCAAGGGAATGCCTTAAACGCCCTTTAAGAGAAGAACCTGGAATATATGGTTCATTCGTAACTGGATGACGTATAACAGGACTGTCCACTAGTCCTATACCATTCTGTCCGCCACTACCTATATGTAAACCAGTCAATAGCTCAATTTGACCAGATATTATTAATTTTCCTTCTAGTGCAATATTTGTCATAATTTTTCTCCTTAATTTTTAGCGTCTACTCTGTGATAAGCGATTAATGATTCGATAAAAAGATGCAGATACTCAAGATCTAGCTTATTAAAAGCATCAGCTCCAGCAAGCCATTTATCTAAGACTTTCATATAAAAATCTTTTAAATCTCGATTACCTTTGGTAACAGTATAGGCAAATCTAGGTCTTAAGATAGCTAGCTTATTCTTATAATTAACATCTAGTTCTTCACTTTCATCAATATTTAAATCTATCTGCTCTGGATGTATTTTCACTATTTCATCTAAAAATT
The DNA here is from genome assembly GCA_009924885.1 of Pseudomonadota bacterium. GTDB lineage: Bacteria > Cyanobacteriota > Vampirovibrionia > LMEP-6097 > LMEP-6097 > LMEP-6097. The sequence continues at coordinate 7,023 of RFQS01000029.1, forward strand.
TACGCATTTGCGTTGTCGCAACAGCTGTGAGTTCTTTTCCTATCTCCTTTGCTATTTTAATTACAGCAGATGATTTTCTTTGCTTAACACTATCACCTAATCTTGTATAAAAATTATCCCAATCAGGTGTTTCATATGATTTTTTATGTCCACTATGCTGTGAACCACCACGACCACTACTATTATTCATCATCATTTCCTCTCTTTAATAAAAGTAAATAGTTTAAAGCCGTCTCTAATTTTCTTAGCTTCAGTAGACTTTCTTTTTGCTTTAGTAAATCTATTCGGCACTCTTCTTGAGTCTCAAAACACTCAAATAAGGAGTTTCTAAATTCAAGCCATTCTTTATTCTCTTTAAGTTCTGTGTTAAGTTCCTCCATCCGTGCAGTAGAGTAAATCAAACGAGGAAAACTATATGAACTTCCTTTATTAATAAGCTCTCGCAGGTATATCAAAATCTGATAGACGTATGCGGAGGATAAATTAAAAGACTCTAAAAGCTTTTTCTGTAGAAGAATATTTTCCCAATCATCCCAGTGAAAAGTGTGTGAAGGAGAGTCTTTTCTAAAAATACCATCATCAAAGAATATACTTAAAGAATTTTTCCCATCATTAGATTTAGCTGCCTTCTCTGCTAAGCCAGCAGCTTCTGCCATACGATAGAGAGGAAATTTAGGTGCATGAATAGAAATACCAGCTGAAATATTAATCGCACCTAATGTGTATTCTTTTAATTTAGTATTAATCCGAAAAGCAGCGTCTATAACCTTATCCCATGCCCCGACAAGAAAAAGATCATCACCGCCAGCATAAACCACTGTAACTGATTTATTTAAGCCAGAATCTTCTAGAAGATCATCTAGATATAAAGTGAAAAATCTCCCAAGATTTCGACTCAGAGACGTATCTCTAGAGATGCCAAAGCCAAACCCTGAATCAGATTTAAATACTTTACCTAAATTATCGACATCAGCTCTTAAAACTCCTATTCTTTTAACGCCCTTAGCTAAATAAGCTAAATCCGTAAAATCACAGACAGAACCATTTTTCTTAGCTATTGATATAGAAGTGTATATCTTAGGAGCTATCTCTTCATCAAAATCATGAATTACAAAAGAGTTTTCAGTTTTCTGCTTGGATTTAATTAAACTTAAAGAAGTCACAGAAAGGTTTTCGTGAATTTTTGGAAACAATCCAGAGTTATGCTTTTCAAAATTCAGATAAAAATTTTCTGCTTTTGAAACCCATTCACCATAATCAATTAAGGACTCACATTCATTACATACCTGAACATCGAAATCACCCTTAGTATATGAGACCAGCTTATCTGTTTCCTTGTGGCAGAATTTACACTCTTCATAATCATTAGCTTTCAGAGTAAATATTTCATCTAAATTATACTGAAATTTAGTGAGTTTCTTTCCTCCTATCATTTCTGAAATGCTTTTCCATGCAGTATTTAGAGGATGCTCTTCTGTCTCGGATTTACTAGAATTTATTTTCATCTGATTGCCAGATAATTCTGTATAACCAAAACTCACTGATAATTTACCATCGTGTAGTTTTAATAACCATGAATTTAAGTTATTTTCTAAGCACTCTATATTTTCTTTAAAAGCAGAAATATTAGGAAGCAGTAAGGAAAAGCCTCCACCGCCTAAATATATCTGATTAACACGCCCTAAATGAAATATATTTAAAATTTCATCTGCGATTTGCTGACATAAAAGTTCTAAATAAAAACTACGACCACGTAAGCCTTTTAAAGCTTGCTTGGAAGAAATATTATATATAAAATCTTGAATTCCCGAGATATCTGCCTTAAATAAAATATAAGCTTTTGTATCTCTAGAATAAACTTTTTCATCCTTACCGGAACTAGATATCTTTGGCCATGGACTATTAAAGCTAGTATCAGCAGTATACAGTTTAATCCAGTCAGGGAAAGCTTCTGAGATATAAGCGAACATACAGGAACCTATCGCAGCCGTTAGCTTTAAATGCTCATAAAGAGATACATCATTAGTGTGTTCTTTGTAAGTATCTGGTGGTACGAACTGAAACAGCTCCTCTAAATGACGTGAAACTTGATTCAAATCATTAGTATCAAAGCTTTTTCTTACTATGAGAGACTTACATAATTTTTCAATTTTTTTAGTAATTTTCTTATACTGAAGCTTAGTATCATTCTCAACATTTTTTTTATTAGTCGGATAAGGATAAGGATCTAAACCCTGCTCGCCATCTCTCTTTAACCAAAGATCATAGAAAGAATCATCGTCTTTAACAGATTTAACGGATGATCCACCCTGAGTGAATTTTGAGAAGTAAGTGAAAATACTCTGTAAACGCCTATTATTATCCCATTTATCTTTTGTTTTAGATCCCACGTCACATTCATCTAGCCGTTTATCCTCATCATAAAGAAAAGGAGCTGTACTGCGGTCATGGGCAGAAGCTAAGTTATCAGCTTCATAAGCTATCCACGCTATATAACTATCAGCATTATTAGGACCTTCCTTTGCATGATGATATCGAATAGAATCTAAGACGGCTTTCCAAGAAAAAGTATTTAACGAAATTGATAAAGTTTTAGCTAGTTCTAAAATAAACTCTTGTCCAAAGCGCTGATGATTTTTCAGAAAAGGATTGTTATCAGCTCTTTGAATGGGCTTGCCGATATCATGTAAAATACAGCCTAAAGCTACTGTTGCTAGCTCTTCTTGCAAATAGGTTAAGTTTACTTGATTCATTTTCAACATTGAATTTTCATGTTCACTAGCACTCAACATACCTAAAATAAAGTTTTGCAGTATATCTTGACTTACATTATAAACACTAAGAAAGAAATAGTCCTATCATTTTTTGATAGAATTTGTAAAATGGAGCTGAATGATAGGAAGCATAAGAAAATAAATAAAGATATACGCCAGAAAGCATTTATTGAAGCACTTTTAGAAGGGGCAAAAACAATAACTGATTTAGAGGAAGCAGTAGCTGGGAAATTAGAACTGGATTCATTAATTCCAGAAGCTACTAGGAATAGAGACATTAGGGATCTTAGAGAACAAGGCTTTCAGATAGATCTTGTGTATAAAAAATCTCATGAGCCAGAATATGTTTTAAAACGAACTAAGATAGACCTAGAATGTTATAGTGAAAACATTGTTGTCATATTGCAGTTATTAAAGCTTGGTATCGATCTAGGTCTCTTAATAGACGAAAATATAGAAAAGAAAATTATTGAATTTTCTAGATTACTGAAAAAAAACATTTCACGCTTACGCATAGAAGGTCTAAGAAAGACTCTTAGTTTAAATAGGGTAGACTTAAAGCTTATAAATAAAGCGATAGAGAAAAAATGTGCTATTAACTTTAAAATTCAACAGCCGTCACACTCTAAAGTGAAATCCATAACGGGCTTTCCACAAGAAATATTTATTCAGGATAAATACCTTTATTTATCTGTTAAACGTTTCATAGATAAGAGTCATGAATATGAATGGCGAGAATATCGGCTAGATAGATTAGTACCAATAGAAAAATCTCAGCATATAGAAATTAATTATAAAAATCTAGATCCCTGTCCTCATGAGAAACATCAACCTGTCTATGTGAAAATAATGGTCTTTTCTCCATTGACTAATTTTTTTGAGGCTGAAATGTATGGATTGAAAAAATTAGATTCGCATAAAGAATATGATATTTATGAAGGGAATATTCATAAACCGCCTTTTCGCATAATGAAGGACTTTCTAAGCTTTCTGCCTCATATTAAAATTATAGGAAATAAAGATCTTGCAGAAGAGTTTGATTCTATATTAAAACGAAGCATTAAACCTTGATAAATCCTCACACCACCACATTAACGAGCTTATCTGCCACCACTATAACCTTACGAACAGCAGCCCCATCTATCTTCTTAACCATCTTTTCATCAGCAAGAGCAAGTTTCTCTAACTCCTCATTCGATAAACCTTTAGCTACTTCTATCGCCGTAATTTTTTTACCCTTAATCTGTAAAACTAAAGTGCAGGTATTTTTTTCGATATAAGCATCGTTAAACTTAGGCCATGAGAGCAAATGCACTGAATTGTTAAGATCAGCTTCACTTAAATTAAACAGTGAATGATAAAGCTCTTCTGCTAAATGCGGCGTAAAAGGAGCTAGTGTTTTAGTGAAGTCGACTAAAACATGGGCTAGAACCTGCTTGTCTTCGTCGCTGTAAGTTTCTTTGTTCAGTATATATTTATACATGCTGTTAATAAACTCAGACATTCTCGCTATCGCCGTGTTAAAACCAAAGTTTTCAGGTGATAAATCATTAGTTATAGCTTTAAGCGCTGAGTGAAAGGCTCTTAAAATTATTTGATTATCTTCTGTAAGCGAACTGAATTCTAAGTTAAGCGGGAAGCTATTTTCTTTAGATAAATCTCCAGCCTTATTAAGTACCGATAATAATTTATCTTGGAATTCTGGAACCAGCTGCTGATAAAGTCTCCAGATTCGATTAATAAATCTATACTGTCCCTGCGCGCCATCTTCAGTCCACTCTACTTCGGCGGTTACTGGAGCAGCGAAGAGTATAAATAATCTAGCTGAATCTGCACCGTATTTATCGAAGAAGTCGGAAGTGCCTACTACATTACCTTTAGACTTAGACATCTTAACTATTTTCTGATCTTTTTCTGAATATTTAACTACCATGCCCTGAGACAGTAATCTGGTAAAAGGCTCTGAGAAATTATGCATACCACAGTCTCTAAGTGCTTTAGTAAAGAATCTAGCGTAAAGTAAGTGTAAAATAGCATGCTCTACACCGCCTACATACTGATCTACTGGAAAAGCCTTATCGTGAGCGAAAGGTAGCTCAGTATTATGCGGATCGCAGTATCTTAAAAAATACCAACTGCTACAGATAAAAGTATCCATCGTGTCTGTCTCACGTTTAGCTGCTTTATTACAGATAGGACAAGGCACTGTATTCCATTCGGTGTGACCTTTTAAAACAGCTGTGCCGTGTTTCGAAAAATCGAAATCTGTAGGTAGTTCTACAGGTAGATTATTTTCTGCTACTGGGACTATGCCGCAATCTTCACAGTGAACTAGTGGGATAGGTGTTCCCCAGTATCTTTGACGGCTGATAAGCCAGTCTCTAAGGCGGTAATTTATTTTCTCTTTGGCAAAGCCTCTTTCTGCTCCCCACTTCACTATATTTTTTTTAGCTTCACTAGAACTTAAGCCATTAAAGTCAGCACCATTATCGCTGTTTGCGCTGTTAATGAGTAGACCTACTTCTGTAAAAGCAGCTTTAGTTAAATCTAGTTCTGTTTTACTATCTGCATTAGGGCTAATAACCTGAATGATTTCTAAATCATAAGCCTTCGCGAATTCCCAATCCCTCTGGTCATGAGCTGGTACAGCCATAACTGCACCTGTGCCGTAATCTGCTAAAGCATAGTCAGCTATCCATACTGGAATTTTTTTATCAGTATAAGGATTTATTACATAAGCACCAGTAAAGCAGCCCGTCTTTTTACGTCCTTCAGCTGTTCTTTCTATTTCAGTCTTTAGAGCTGTTTCTTTAATATAGTTTTCTATATCTGCCTTTCTTTCTTCTGTAGTAAGTTCTTTTACTAAAGCATGCTCTGGAGCTAAAACCATGTAAGTTACACCCATAATAGTATCTGGGCGAGTGGTGTAAATGGATATAAGTTCAGTGCTTAATTTAGAGCTGTCTGAAATAGAACTTTTATCTATGGGGAAATCGATTAAGGCTCCAGAAGACTTGCCTATCCAGTTGCGTTGCATGGTCTTTACGTTATCTGGCCAGTGTTCTAGCTTATCTAAGTCATTTAGTAATTCTTCAGCATAATCAGTAATTTTTAAGAACCACTGGCGCATCATTTTTTTCTCGACGACTGTAGATGTATGTCTCCAGCACATGCCGTCTTCCACTTGCTCATTAGCTAAAACCGTGTTGCAGTCGGGACACCAGTTTACTGGGGCTTCTTTCTGGTAAGCTAAGCCTTTTTCGTAAAGCTTTAAAAAAATATACTGCGACCATCTGTAATAGTCGGGTCTACATGAAACGACTTCTCTATCCCAGTCATAGCTAGTTCCCATGCGTTTAAGCTGCTCATCACGCATATGTGCGATATTAGCTTCAGTCCAGATCTGTGGGTGTGAACCCTTTTCTATAGCAGCATTTTCGGCAGGTAAACCAAAGGCATCAAAACCCATAGGATTTAAAACATTAAATCCCTGCATGCACATAAATCTAGAGATTACGTCTGAAATAGTGTAAACACGCATGTGTCCCATGTGCAGATTGCCACTTGGATATGGAAACATAACTAGCGAATAATAATTCGGCTTAGAGCTGCTTTCATTAAAACCATAAATACCACTCTCTTCCCAGAGCTTTTGCCATTTCTCCTCTAGGATTTTAGGTAAATATTGTTTCTCTTCTATATGCGTTTTCGACATGGGCTATTTTATTATAGCTGAGACGGGTATACAACTCCATTCTCGGATTTTTGCATTAGTCTAATTCTTGTTATTCCTGCAATTCTGTGTTTCAATTATGCTTATGGGATTCTAGAGGATCTTGATAAAAGAGAAGGTGGGAGTAAGTGTTAGGGATTATTTTTGAACAAGATTGGCGCCTAATTTTTGTGTTGTCTACCCCTTTTCAATTTTTTCTAGTGATGATTTATTTTATGAACTATCGCATCAAAAAAAACAAGGTAGATTAGACCCCTCTCGTTCTTTTTTATATAACCTGTTTACTCATTGAGGCATTCTAGAGGTGGTGTCAAAACGGTCTTAAACCGTTTTGACACCACCTCTAGAAGCAGTTTGATATAATAGCTTGATGGGGTAACTGCCACAGTACCCGGTTTTGACACCACCTCTAGAAGCAGTTTGATATAATCAGCTAACTCTCCTGAAGCTAAATTCATTGGTTTTGACACCACCTCTAGAAGCAGTTTGATATAATAATATAATGTATTTTTCACATCTAGATTCTGTTTTGACACCACCTCTAGAAGCAGTTTGATATAATGCAGCAGCTTAAAATAATGAAAGACTATAAGTTTTGACACCACCTCTAGAAGCAGTTTGATATAATATAAAGTTCTGAAGGTATCTTTTCCCATCTGTTTTGACACCACCTCTAGAAGCAGTTTGATATAATTGATTTTTAAGTCTTCATTGGTTGCAGTACGTTTTGACACCACCTCTAGAAGCAGTTTGATATAATTTGCATTCTTGTGACATTGTGGTATAATTAGTTTTGACACCACCTCTAGAAGCAGTTTGATATAATAAAAA